>CAZHSL010000206.1:0-5175 GCA_964535185.1 uncultured Corynebacterium sp. | reverse complement strand
CGGTGAGCAGCTCGATCGCGTTGAAGTTGTTGAAGTTGAAGGCGAAGGACGAGACCAGCAGCGGAGCCACGGCCACCAGCAGCAGCGGCAGCAGGATCTTCGAGGTGCTCTGGAAGCGGGAGGCACCGTCCATCCGGGCGGCCTCCATCAGCTCGTCCGGGATCGCCTGCAGCGCGCCGGTGGAGACGATGAACATGTAGGGGAAGCCCATCCACAGGTTGGTCAGCAGCACGGCGACCTTCGCGAGGCTCGGGTCCCCGAACCAGTCCAGGTTCAGGCCGAGCATCTCGTTGATCAGGCCGAAGTCGCGGTTGTAGAAGTTCGACCACACCAGCAGCGAGATGAAGCCGGGGATCGCGTACGGCATGATCAGCACGGAGCGGTAGAAGCGGCGTCCCTTCAGGCGCTGGTCGTTGAGGATCACGGCGAGAGCGAAGCCGAGCGCGAAGGTGAGCAGCACCGAGCCGGCCGCGAACACCAGGGTCCACACGAAGGCCGAGAAGAACTGCCCGGCGACGGTGGAGTTCGTGAACAGCCGCTCGTAGTTGGACAGGCCCACGCTCTGCAGCCAGCCCTGGGAGAACGCCCGCTCGCCCGAGGAGTCCACGAAGTACTGGGAGTCCCCGACCTCCCCGACGGTGTACTGCTCGCCGGTCGAGGTGTCGGTGATCGTGTCGGTGGCCTCGTCGTACTGCAGGACGGTGGTGCCCACGAAGGCCTGGTTCACGCCCAGGGGGCGGACCGCCGAGGACTCGTCGACCGGGACCGCGAGCTCCATCAGCTCGTTGTAGATCGCGTTCACCTGACCGGCGTCGAGCACCGTGAGTCCCTGGACCTCGGTGACCCGGCCCTCGACCACGGTGACCGCTCCGGGATCGACCTGCTCGAGCGCCGTCTCGGCGTCGCCGCGGTAGACGGTGCCGTCGTCCGGGTTCACGAGGTACAGCTCGAACGGCCCCTCGGTGGGGGAGCCGGAGGTCGCCACCGTCATCGCGTACCGGGGCGAATCGGGGGACTGCTGGACGGAGCTGGCGACGATCGAGCCGATCGCCTGCTCCTTGGTCCCGCGGGTGCCGTCGCCGTAGTTGGTGAACGAGTACCCGATCGTCAGCACGATGGGGAGGATCAGGAACACCGAGAGGAAGAAGGTGCCCGGGAACAGGTACTTGCCGGGCACGAACCGCTTCGTGGAATACAGCACGAAGATGCCGACGGCGGAGAGCAGCAGCACCGCCAGCCACATCCAGGACTGCTGGGAGATCAGCACCGGTGCGATGAACACCGTCACCGCGAGGGTGATGCCGAGCACCGCGATGCGGGTGACCATGGCCGGGACCGAGAGCGATCGGGTCCGGTGCGCGGGGGCATGCGTCGAGGTCATGGGCGACTCTGCCTTTCGAGGAGCAGGAGGGGTGCCGGAGTCGGCGGGAGGTGGGCGAGCAGGGGCGACCCGCCGCCCCGGCCGCAGCGGCGGCGGGGGCGGCGGATCGCTCCGGTGGGATCAGCCGATCGCTGCGGCGATCTCCTCGCCCGCGGACTTCATGGCCGGGTGCGGATCCGCACCGCCGACGATGTTGGCCTGGGCGATGCCCAGCGGTTCCCAGATCGCGGACATCGCCGGGATGGCGGGCATCGGCTCGGCGGCCTCGGCGGCCTCGGCGAAGATCATGACGTGCTCGTCCGAGGAGGCGATCTCCTCACGCAGCTGGAGGTTCACCGGGGGCAGGGGATTGCCCTCGTACATGGCCTTGGCGACCTCGGGGGAGCTGGCGACATCGGTCATGAACTGCTGGGCGAACCCGGCGTTGGCGGCGTTCGAGGCGACGTAGAACGAGTTCACGCCAGCGAACGGTGCGGCCGGCTCCATGCCCTCGAAGCCGGGGATCGGGGAGACGGTGAAGTCGATGCCCGAGTCGCGCACGTCGGCCAGGGCCCACGGGCCCGAGATCAGGTAGGCGGCCTTGCCCTCGGCGAACAGGGAGATCGAGTTGTCGCCGGTGATCGAGTTCTTCAGCACGCCCTGCTCGCCCAGCTCGGAGATCTTGTCCGCCGCGACGAGCGAACCCTCCTCGCCGACGCCGAGGTCGGAGGGGTCGAGGCTGCCCTCGGAGTCCTTGCCGAACAGGTAGCCGCCGGCCGAGGTGTAGATCGGCTGCATGTGGTACGGATCGCCGGACTCGCCGATGGGCAGCGAGAGGATGTTCTCGGCGCTGCCGTCCTCGGCGGCGGAGATGAGCTCCTCGAGGGAACCGGGCTCCGCGACGTCGGTGAGCTCGTTGTTGGCGAACAGCGCGAGGGTCTCCACCGCGTAGGGCACGCCGTAGGTCTGGCCGTCGTAGGTGACGGCGTCGATGCCGACCGGGGCGATCGTGTCCGCCACGTCGGAGGGCAGCTGCACCGGGGAGATCGCCCCGTTCTGGACGAGGTTGCCGATCCAGTCGTGGGCGCCCATGGTGACGTCCGGACCGTTGCCGGCCTGGTTGGCGGTGATGAAGTTCGCCTGCAGCTCGTCACCGGGGACGACCTCCACGACGACCTCGATGCCGTTCTCCTCGCCCCACGCCTTCGCGGAGGGCTCCAGCGCCGGGGCCTTCTCCTCGTCGGCCCAGATGACCAGCTGCCCGGCCGACGAGCCGCCGCCGCCGTCGGAGGCGCCGCCGCCCCCGGAGCCGCTGTCGGTGTCCGAGTCCGAGCCGCCGCAGGCGGCCAGCAGGGTGGTGCCCGCGGCGAGGCCGCCGAGGGCGAGGAAGCTCTTTCGACGAATCTGCACGTCTTCTCCTTTGAATCGCGGAGCGGCCGCCTCCCGACGGCGGCGCTCGATGCGCTCACACTAGAACAAGGAGCAGGTTGTGTGCAAGAATGCGCAAGAACTTGCAGGTTTCGATTCGGCCACGGGCGATGACGCTCGAGGCCCGTGAGGGGGAGGCAGTGGCGCGACTCATCGACATCGCCCGGGCCGCCGGCGTCAGCGAGGCCACGGTCTCTCGGGTGCTCAACGGGAAGGCCGGCGTGAACGAGGCGACCCGGCAGGCCGTGCTCGAGGTGGCGCGCCGACTGGGTCGTGGTCCGGGGCCCGGCGCCCTCGACTCCGGCCCTCTGGTCGGGGTGCTCGTGCCGGATCTGGACAACCAGGTCTTCGCCGCCTGGGCCGAGCGCATCGAGGCCGAGCTCTTCGAGCGCGGCGCCTCCGCTCTGGTGGCCATGCGGGCCCGCACCGTGGAGCGCGAGCGAGAGTTCTTGCAAAGATTCTTGTACTGCGGTGTCGACGCGATCATCGTCGTCTCCGGACACCACGCCCAGCACCGCGGGCCCGTCGACCACTACCGCGAGATCACCGACGGCGGCACGCCGCTGGTGCTCGTCAACGGCGTGCGCGAGGAGCTCGACGCCGCCTTCCTCTCCACCGACGAGGAGCACGCGGTGCGCTCGGTGCTCACGCACCTGCAGGAGCTCGGGCACCAGCACGTGGGCCTCGCGGTGGGCGATGAGCACACCTGGCCGGTCCGCGAGAAGCTCCGCGTCTTCGAGGCCGTCACGGCGGACTGGGGCGAGCGGCCCCAGCCGGTCTCCTTCACCGACTTCTCCTACGCCGGGGGCTACGAGGCCGCGCGCGACCTCGTCGCCCGCGGGGCGACCGCGATCCTCTGCGGGTCCGACGTGATGGCCGCCGGAGCCCTCGAGGGGGTGCGCTCGCAGGGGCTCAGCGTGCCCCGCGACGTCTCCGTCGCCGGGTACGACGACGTCTTCTGGGCTGCGCTCACCAACCCGCCGCTGACCACCGTGCGCCAGGCCGTCGGCTCCATCGCGCGCGCCGCCGTGCGCACCGCTCTGGGGGGCGGGGAGGAGTCCCGCCGACCCGCGCGCACCGAGGTCGTCGTGCGCCCCCAGCTCATCGTGCGCGGCTCCACCGCAGCCGCGCCCGACGGGGCCGTTAGCATGGTGTGGTGACCGCACCGAACGACACCCGCACCAGCTACGACACCGCCCAGCAGCGCAGCGACAGGATCTGGTCCACGATCGAGTCCGACCCCTCGGGGCTGCGCATGCTCACCGGCGACCGCCCCACCGGCGCCCTGCACATCGGCCACTACTTCGGCTCGCTGCGCAACCGCGTGCGCCTCCAGGACGCCGGCGTGGAGACGTGGCTGATCGTCGCCGACTACCAGGTGATCACCGACCGCGAGGTCATCGGCGACATCAAGGGCTCCGTGCGCGAGCTGCTCACCGACTACCTGGCCGTGGGCATCGACCCGGAGCGCTCGACGATCTTCACCCACTCGTCGGTGCCGGCGCTGAACCAGCTGATGCTGCCGTTCCTCTCCCTGGTGACCCAGCCCGAGCTCGAGCGCAACCCCACGGTGAAGACCGAGCTGGCCGCCGCCGGGAAGTCCGCGATGGGCGGGCTGCTGCTGACCTACCCCGTCCACCAGGCCGCCGACATCCTGTTCTGCCACGGCAATCTGGTGCCCGTGGGTCGGGACCAGCTGCCGCACATCGAGCAGACCCGCGTCATCGCCCGTCGCTTCAACGAGCGCTACGCCGGGGGAGAGGCATACTTCCCCGAGCCCGATGCGCTGCTCTCCGAGGCGCCGACGATCCTGGGCCTGGACGGCGAGCACAAGATGAGCAAGTCCCGCGGGAACACCGTCATGCTGCGGATGGACGCCGACGAGACGCTGAAGAAGATCAAGAAGGCCAAGACGGACGCGGACCGGCAGATCACCTACGACCCCGAGGGCCGCCCCGAGGTCGCCAACCTGCTGACCATCGCCTCGCAGGCCAGCGGGCGGGCCCCGGAGGAGATCGCCGAGGAGATCGGTGACCGCGGCGCGGGCACGCTGAAGCTCTACACGGCCGAGGTGCTCAACGAGCACCTCGCCCCGATCCGCGCCCGCCGGGCGGAGCTCGAGCAGGACCCCGGATACCTCTTCCAGGTGCTGCGGGCGGGGAACGAGAAGGCGAACGCCGAGGCCGAGGCCACCCTCGCGAAGGTCCGCGAGTTCATGGGGATGGTGTACTGACCGGCTCGACGGGTCCGTCGGCTGGGCGCTCGTCCCCCGTCCGGCGAGGGGCGTTATGATCGGGCAAAGCGAACCTTTGAGCCGATGGCTCCCGCAACATCGAGGAGAAGCATGCCCATCTACGAGAACGTCTCCGAACTGGTCGGCCGCACCC
>CAZHSL010000205.1:0-5191 GCA_964535185.1 uncultured Corynebacterium sp. | reverse complement strand
CACGCCCTCGAGGTCGATCCGCTCCAGCGAGGTGCGGGCGGCGATCGCGACGCCGGCGCGGCCCTTGAGCTGCGAGGCCTCCCCCACGATGGTCCATTCCTCGCCCAGCAGATCGGCGAGCAGCTCCTCGGGGGCCCGCACCTCCTGCAGGGTGACGACGTCGGCGGGCGTGGAGGCGAGCCAGTCGCCCATCCCCTTGCGGGCGGCGGCCCGCAGGCCGTTGACGTTGACGGTGGCCAGGGTGAAGGTCACGCGGGCTCCTCGATTCCTGCGGCGCGCTCGGCCGCCTCGACGACGTTCTTCAGCAGCAGCGCACGGGTCATCGGCCCGACGCCGCCGGGATTGGGGCTGAGCCATCCGGCGACCTCCGCGACCGCCGGGTCGACGTCGCCCACCAGGGTGGCCCTGCCCCCTGCGGGATCCTCCCGGCGGGAGACGCCGACGTCGAACACGACCGCGCCGGGCTTCACGTCCTCGGCGCGGACCAGGTGCGCGGCGCCCGCGGCGGCGACGATCACGTCCGCACGGCGCAGCTGGGCGGGCAGATCGGCGGTGCCGGTGTGGCACAGGGTGACGGTCGCGTTGTACTCGCGCCGGGTGAGCAGCGCGCCGATGGAGCGGCCCACGGTGATGCCCCGGCCGACGACCACGACGTCCTTGCCGCGGAAGTCGAGGCCGTGGCGCTCGGCCAGCTCGATCACGGCGCGCGGCGTGCAGGGCAGCGGGGTGTGGATGGGCTTGTTGGCGTTGAGCACCAGGCGGCCGAGGTTCATCGGGTGCAGCCCGTCGGCGTCCTTGGCGGGGTCGATCCGCTCGAGGATCGCATCGGTGTCGATCTGCTCGGGCAGCGGCAGCTGCACGATGTAGCCGGTGCAGGCCGGGTCCTGGTTCAGCTCGTCCACCAGTGCCTCGACATCGGCCTGGGTGGCGTCGGCGGGCAGGTGCTTCTGGATGGAGTTCAGCCCCACCCGTTCGCTGTCGCGGTGCTTGCCGCGCACGTAGGCGGCGCTGCCGGGGTCGTCGCCGACCAGCACCGTGGCCAGGCCCGGTCGCTCGTGGCCGGCCTCGAGGAGTCGGCTCACCCGCTGGGCGAGCTCCTCCTTGATGGTCTTCGCAGTGGCCTTGCCGTCGAGGGTCTGGGCAGTCATGGCGCTCCGGTGGGGGGGGGGGGCGGGGCGGGGACGGGCGTGGGGCCCGGCACCGGCGTGCCGGACCCCACGACGAGGCTCAGTACTGCTGCAGCTCGGGGTACAGCGGGGCCTTCGCGGCCAGCGCCTCGGTGCGGGCGCGCAGCGAGGCGAGGTCGGCGCCACCGGTCAGCGCGAGCGCGATGACGTCGGCGACCTCGGTGAACTCCTCCGCGCCGAAGCCGCGGGTGGCCAGCGCCGGGGTGCCGATGCGCAGGCCGGAGGTGACGCGCGGCGGGCGGGGATCGTCGGGGACGGCGTTGCGGTTGACGGTGATGCCGACCTCGTGGAGGCGGTCCTCGGCCTGCTGGCCGTCCAGCTCGCTGTCCACCAGGTCCACCAGCACCAGGTGCACGTCGGTGCCGCCGGAGATGACCTTGACGCCGGCTGCCTTCGCGTCCTCGGCCTGGAGGCGGTCGGCGAGGATCCGCGCACCCTCGAGGGTGCGGGACTGGCGGTCCTTGAACTCGTCGGTGCCGGCGAGCTTGAGCGCCACCGCCTTCGCGGCGATGACATGCATCAGCGGGCCGCCCTGCTGGCCGGGGAAGACGGCGGAGTCGATCTTCTTGGCCCACTTCTGCGTGCACAGGATCATGCCCGAGCGGGGCCCGCCGATGGTCTTGTGGATGGTCGTGGAGACGACGTCCGCGTAGGGGACGGGGCTGGGGTGCAGGCCCGCGGCGACCAGGCCCGCGAAGTGCGCCATGTCCACCCAGAGCGCCGCCCCGACCTCGTCGGCGATCTCGCGGAAGGCGGCGAAGTCGAGCTGGCGGGTGTACGCGGACCAGCCGGCGACGATCACCTTCGGCTGCTCGGCCACGGCGAGCTCGCGCACCTTGTCCATGTCGATCCGGCCCGTGCCCGGCTCGGTCTCGTAGGCGACGATGTCGTACAGGCGGCCGGAGAAGTTGATCTTCATGCCGTGGGTGAGGTGGCCGCCGTGAGCGAGCGAGAGGCCCATCAGCTTGTCCCCGGGGCGGGCCAGGGCGTGCATCACGGCCGCGTTGGCGGAGGCCCCGGAGTGGGGCTGGACGTTCGCGTGCTCGGCGCCGAACAGCTCCTTCGCACGGTCGATCGCGATCTGCTCGGCGACGTCGACCTCCTCGCAGCCGCCGTAGTAGCGACGGCCCGGGTAGCCCTCGGCGTACTTGTTGGTGAGCACCGAGCCCTGGGCCTGGAGCACCGCGCGGGGCACGAAGTTCTCGCTCGCGATCATCTCGAGGGTGCGCTGCTGGCGCGCCAGCTCCTTGTCGAGGACCTGGGCGATGTCCGGATCGAGATCGGCGATGGACTGGTCGAGCACGTTCACTGGGCCTCCTGCGGTGTCGGGGCGGGGCGGCGGCGGGAGCCGCCCGGCCATCTTAGGACGGACCGCGCTCCCGCCGCGGAGCGGGTCAGAGGTCGACGCCGAGGCGCACCGGCTCCGGCTCGAGACGGATCCCGTAGCGCTCCTGGACGCGGGACTGCACGTCGCGGGCGAGCGCCACCAGGTCGTCGCTCGAGGCGCCGCCGCGGTTGGTCAGGGCCAGCGAATGCTTCGAGGAGACGGCGGCCCGCTCCCCCACCGCGTGCCCGCGCTCGATGCCGGAGTGACTGATCAGCCAGGCGGCGCTGGTCTTCACCCGTCCCTGGCCGGCGTCGAAGCGGGGCGCGTCCGCCGGCAGGGCGGCGGCCTCCTGCGCGGCGAGGATCGGGTTGGTGAAGAACGACCCGGCGCTCCAGGTGTCGTGGTCGCGCGGATCCAGCACCATGCCCTTCGAGGCGCGGATCCGCAGCACCGCCTCACGCACCTCGGCCATCGGCGCCCGCTGCCCCACCTCGACCCCGAGCGCGTCGGCGAGCTGGGCGTAGCGGATCGGCGCGGAGAGCGACCCGATGGTGTGCTGGAAGGTCACCGACAGCACGACGTAGCGCCCGGTGCCCGAGGGCACTGCTCCCGAGTACCGGGTGCGCTTGAAGACGCTGTCGCGATACGCGAACCTGCAGTCGGCGGCGAAGAAGGTGCGCACGGCACGCTTCTCCCGATCCCAGGTGCGCACGCGGGAGATGGTGGCGGAGACCTCCTGGCCGTAGGCGCCGACGTTCTGGATGGGTGTGGCGCCGACGGATCCGGGGATGCCCGAGAGCGCCTCGATCCCGACCATCTCGCGCGCGATGGCGTAGCGCACCGCGCGGTCCCAGTTCACGCCGGCGAAGTACTCGACGACGGCACCGCCGCAGGTGGGGTCCAGCGGGGTGAGCTCGGCCGGGTCGACGGGGATGCCGTCCGGCTCCCCGGAGGCGCCGACCTCGCAGGTGGCGTCCAGCAGCGGCGGCTCCTCAGGGTCCCGCAGCAGCACGACCGTCCCGCTGAAGGGGGCGTCGGAGGCGACGAGGTTGGACCCGCCGCCCAGCACGAGCAGCGGCTCGCCGGCGTCGTCCGCCGCGGCCACCGCCTCGATGACCTCGTCGGCGGTGCGGGCCTCGACGAGCTTCTCGATCTCGCCGCCGATGCGCAGCGTGGTCAGGTCGGAGAGCCTCATGCGGCATCCGGGAGGGCGAGGGTGGCGCGAGCGCGGCCGAGCACCTTGGCCCCGTCCACCTCCGCGGTGAGGTCCACGCGGGCGGTCCGCCCCTCCTCGTCGATCGCGCCGACGACGGCGACGACCTCGAGGGTCACGCTGCCGGTCGCGGGCACCGGGACGGGGTTGGTGAAGCGGGTCGTGTACCCGCGCACGGCGGCGGGGTCGGGGAGGGCGTCGAGCAGGCCGGTGATCGCGGCGCCCATGGTGAGCATGCCGTGGGCGATGACGCCGGGCAGCCCGGCCTCGGCGGCGACGGTGTCGTTGTAGTGGATGGGGTTGAAGTCGCCGGAGGCGCCGGCGTAGCGCACCAGGGTGTCGCGCGAGATCTCGTGGCGGGTGCGGGCGAGCTCCTGGCCGACGGTCAGCGCGGTCAGGTCCGCGGGGGCGGGGGTGGTGGTCATGGCTGCTCCTGGGTCCGTGGAGTGTGCGGGAGGGGTGCGGGGAGGTGGGCGGTCGGCCTCGGCCGCCGGGGTCAGTCGCCGCGGACGACGAGCATGCTGCGCACGGCGGCGACCTCCGCACCGCTCTCGTCGGCGAGGTCCACGCGGGTGGTGATCATGGAGTGGCCGCCGGCGGCGCGGACCGACTCGACCGTGAGGGTGGGCACCAGCCGGTCCCCCGCCACCACGGGACGGTGCAGGGTGAAGGTCTCCTCGCCGTGGACCACGCGGGAGAAGTCGATCCCGGCGGCGGGATCCTCGATGTACTGCGCCTCCGTGGCCTGCGCGAGGGAGACCAGGAAGGTGGGCGGGGCGAGGACCCCCGCATGACCGGCACGGCGGGCCGCCTCGGGATCGGTGTGCAGCGGCGAGCTCGCACCGGTGGCGCGTGCGAACTCGGCGATCTTCGCGGCGGAGACCGTGTGCACGGGCCCTGCCGGGTAGGAGCGCCCGGCGAAGGAGGGATCGGGGGTGGTGGTCATGACGTCTCCCGAGGTCGGGTCGGCCGGGGCCGACGGATGCGGAACCCCACGATCATCTCACCGCCCGGCGGTGGTGCGGGGAGGCCAGCCGGCGGCGCCCGTCGCGGAGGCCGCGCCGCGCCCTGGATATGACGAAGGCCACCCGGGACGAGCCGGGTGGCCTTCGTGGAGGTGTGCGGGGACCGCTCAGCGGGTCTCGCGGTGCGCCGTCTGCTTGCCGCAGGTCGGGCAGAACTTCGAGAGCTCGAGCCGGTCCGGGGTGTTGCGACGGTTCTTCTTGGTGATGTAGTTGCGCGCCTTGCAGTCGACACAAGCCATGGTGATCTTGGGACGCACGTCAGAGCTCTTGCTCGCCACGGTTCGCCTCTTTCGTCCGGGTGGCGCGCCCGGCGGCGCACCTCGTGGGTCCCCGTGCTCGGGGGATGTGGATTCTGCACTCCGGTGGGGACCGGTGTGGTACCGAGGGCGGGGATCGAACCCGCGACCTCACGATTATGAGTCGTGCGCTCTGACCGACT
>CAZHSL010000204.1:0-5212 GCA_964535185.1 uncultured Corynebacterium sp. | reverse complement strand
GGCGCCACGCCGGGTCCGAGCCGTCCACCCAGGTGTAGACCACGTCGATCGGCATCGAGGGCTCCGGCGCGGCGCTCCGGCGGTGCTGCGGCAGCAGGCTCTCCCGCGATGCCGCCGACCACTCCTGCGCTCCGACGTGCGGGACCGCGGGTGCGGACTCGTCCCCGTAGCGCGCACCGTCGAGGGGCAGCACGTCGAGCACCACGTCGAGGTCCGGCACCGGGTCGAGGGGCCGCCCGTCGGCCGCGAAACGGGGCCGGACGGTGAGCCGTCGCCCGCCCGCCTCCCGGCGCAGCTCCCAGTGGGCCGGGAGCGCCGAGAGGGCGCGCCGCACCGCGGGGCCGTCCTCGGAGCGCACCGCCAGCCGCCACGGCCGCCGCGGGATCGGCGGCGCGAGCACGCATTCCACCGGTGCCACAGCGTCCAGGACCGTCGCGAGCGCATGGGCCCGCTGCGCGTGGAGGTCGTCGCCGTCCAGATCCAGCGCCTGCTGCGGGCGCCCCCATGACAGACCGGTCCAGACGTTCCCCGGCTCCGGCGCGGGGAGGAGCCGGCGCCCCGACAGGCTCAGCCGACGGACCGCATCCCCCCTCTGGAACCGGGCGGCGACACGGCGAGTCCTTCCCACAGGAGCCGAGTCTACGACGACACGCACCCCGTCAGGACACCTCACGTTCCACGCCCGTTCACGTTGCTATAGTCCAGACGATCGCCGTTCAGGGCCCGCCCCGGGACGGCGTCGTCATTCAGGTCGCACCCGTCCCCGCGTGACGACCGAGACCCGGTCCTGCAGCGGAGGGAGCCCGTCGAGCCATGCCGATGCGCACCACCATGCACTGTCCCCGTCGACCGGGGACCCCACCCCTCGGCGCCGCACGCCCCGTCGAGGCCGCATGAGCGACGACCACCTCCACGGCACACGCCGGACCTCGAGGACCCGCACCGTCCTGGGTGCCTGGTCCGCGGACTCCGGCACCGGCACCGGCCTGTGGGACCAGGCCCTCCCGGCGCAGGCCTGGAGAGCCGTCCTCGGCGAGACGACGGTGTCGCTCGAGATCGACGGCGGCCCCGCGAAGCTCTGGAGCGCGCGCTCCGGGCGGCGCCGGCTCGTCGCCCGGTCCGCTGCGGGTCGCCTCGACCTGCCCCTGGAGGCCGACGGCGCCGAGTGGTTCTGGGTCGAGGGTCCCGTCCGCTCGGTGACCTGGAGCGCGGCGATCGGCACCGATCTGCCGGGGGTCACGGTGGTGATGCCCACACGGCTGCGGGAGCAGGACGCGATCGCCCAGTCGGGCCGCTTCGCCCGCATGGGCCTGGTGCGTCGGGTGATCGTGGTCGACCAGGGCGGGACGCTCGCCGACCTGCCCGAGTTCGCCCGGCTGCGCGCGGAGCATCCGACGATCACGCTGGTCTCCCAGCCGAACCTGGGAGGGTCCGGCGGATACGCCCGGGGGATGCTCGAGGCCTCCGACGATCCCGCCGCGGCCGTGCTGTTCTCCGACGACGACGCCGTGCTGTCCGAGGAGTCCCTCCGCCGGATGGTGACCTACCAGGCGCTGGCCCCGCGCCCGACGATCCTCGGCACGCCGCTGTTCTCCTCCGACCGGCCCACGCGGCTGCTCGCCCATTCCGAGAGGGTCGGTGCCCGCGAGTTCCAGTGGCGGGCCGCCGATCGGATGCACGGCGCCGTCGACCTCGCCGACACCATCCCGGCGGACTGGACCTTCGTGGACCCCCGGGACCGCGCGAACTACACCGGCTGGTGGGGCACGCTCTTCCCCCCGGGGACCGTCCAGCGGCTCGGCCTCCCCGCTCCCCTGTTCCTGAAGTGGGACGACGCCGAGTACGGTCTGCGCGCGACCCGGCACGGATTCGACCATGCGGTGCTGCCCGGGACGTCGGTCCATCATCCGCCGTGGACGGCCTTCCGGACGCAGATGACCTGGACGGCTCGGGTGCTGCACCGCAACCGGCTCGCGATCGCCGCCGCCTACGGCGCGGGCCGCGGGGTGATCGCCTCCTCGCTGCTGCACCAGGTCAAGCACGTGCTGGCCGGCCATCTCCTCACCGCCGAGCTGTGGGAGGACGCGATCGACGCCATGCGCGCCGGACCGGATGCCTGGATGGGCAGGGATCTGCAGCGCGCCCGTGACGACGGGGAGCGGATCGTGCGCGCCTGGCATCGCGACCACGACCTCCCGGCGGACACCCCGGCGACCCGCGGGTCGCCGATCGCCCTGCCCGTGGCCGTGCTGCGCGCGGTGCGCCGCCTCGTCATGCCGGACCGTCCGCCGCAGGCGATCGTCGCCATGCACGCCGACGACGTCCACTGGCGCACGACGCTGGGGGCCGATGCCGTCCTCGTCGCCGATGACGACGGCACGACGGTGTCCGCCTTTGTGGTGCGCGGCTCCGACATGCGCCGCGCGCTGCGCCGGTCGCTGCTCTCCCACCTCGGCCTCGCCGTGCGGTGGCGGTCCCTGGTCCGCCGGTACCGCGCCGAGCTGCCGCGGCACACCACCCCCGACTCCTGGACCGCCCTGTTCGCGGCGGCGGCCCCCGAGAGGACGTGACCATGCCCGCACGCGGGAACGCGCTCAGGCGCACGGTGCGCAGCCTCGGCGGCAAGGTCCTGCGCCGCTTCCGGCTGCTGCCCGGCGGCATGCCCGACGGCCTCGGCGACGACGCCGCGCTGTCGGGAGCGACCCTGGACGGCGAGGTGGTCCTCTACTTCCCCGACACGATGGACAGCCTCTACCAGCTGCGCAGCTGGTACGGGCCGCTCGAGGAGCTGCACCGCGCCCAGGGCGTGACGATCGTATGCATGGATTCCCGCACCGCGGCAGCGGTGCGGGCGGAGGTGTCGATGCCGGTGGTCACCATCGCGCTGGACGCCACCCTGGATGCGATCATCCTGCGCAGCGGCACCAAGCTGGTGCTGTACGTGAACTACAACCCGCTCAACACCGCGGCGCTGCGGTCCCGTTCGGCGATCCATGTCTCGCTGCTGCACGGCGACTCCGACAAGGTGGTCTCGGTCTCCAACCAGATCAAGGCCTACGACTACTCCTTCGTCGCCGGTCAGGCGGCGATCGACCGCCTCGCGCGGTACACGACGCTGTTCGACGCCCCGGCCCGCTGCATCCCGGTGGGCAGGCCGTCGCTGGACACCGACCGGGCCGAGGCGCCCCAGCGCACCGTGGAGGGTCCCACGGTGCTGTACGCACCGACGTGGGAGGGCGGCCAGGCCTCGGCCGCCTACAGCTCGCTGCGCACCCACGGCCCCGCGGCCGTGCGCTCCCTGCTCGAGGAGGGGCTCGGAGTGATCTACCGCCCGCACCCCCTGACGGGGGTGCGCGTGGCGGAGCTCGGGGAGGCCGATCAGCAGCTGCGCGAGCTGGTGTCCGCCTCCGGCGGCCTGGTCAGCACGGAGCGGTCGCTGCAGCAGGACTTCGTCGACGCGGACCTCATGCTCTGCGACGTCTCGGCCGTCGCGGGCGACTGGCTGGCCACCGGCCGGCCGCTGATCATCACCCGCCCCGCGGACCCGCAGTCGCGGGATGCGGCGACCGCGCTGCTGAGCATGTCCCCGCGCCTGTCGGCCGAGGAAGCACCGGGCGTCGGGAGCCTCGCCCGCGAGCTGATCGAGCACGATCTGCTCCAGGAGGAGCGGCGCGAGCTGATCGAGTACTACCTCGGGGACATCACGCCCGGAGCCTCGCTGGAGCGCTTCCTGGAGGCGTGCCGGCGCCTGTCCGCCCGGCGGGACGAGCTGTGGGCCCGGATCCAGGAGCAGGAGGGCCCCGGCGCCGCGGAGACCGCCTGAGGGCGGTCCCCGCTCCGGAGGCGGTGTGGGCGACGTCCCGAGCACCCCGCAGGATGCGCCGTTCCGGCTGCTCCGACTTGTAGAGTGAACAGCACGTGACATCACGATGAGGTCACGAGGAATTCGATCGACTCGGGGCGTCCCTGCGGCTCGCCCAGGACGACCCGCCGACCGACACGAAGGGCATTCCCTATGTACTCATTGATCCTCCTCAACGGAGGGATAGGCAGCCGCACCGGCGCCGACTCGCCGAAGCAGCTGCTCAAGCTGCGCGGGATCCCGATCCTGGTCTACACCCTGGTCACCGCCGACCGGGTGGAGCAGATCTCCCAGATCGTCCTGAACTATCCGCCGCAGTGGCGGGAGGACGTCGAGGCGATCCTGAAGGCCTACGCGATCTCGACCCCAGTCACGCTCGTGGAGGCGGGCTCCTCGCGGCACTCCTCGGTGGCCGCGATGATCCCGCACTGCACGAACGACGACGTGATCATCCACGAGACGGCGCGCCCGCTGGTCCGCACCGACGACTTCCAGCGCCTGATCGACTCCGAGCACCGCAACGTCTCGCTGATGTCGGAGATCTCCTTCACCGTGGCCCCGGTCGACCCGGAGACCTCCGCGGTGACCGGGTCGCTGGACCGCTCTCGCCTGCGCAACGTGCAGCTGCCCCAGAAGTTCGCGAAGGCCGACCTGCAGGACGCGCATGCGCGCGCCGCCGAGCAGGGGACCGAGTTCACCGAGGACGCGACGCTGGTGGCGGACTTCGGGCACCCGGTCCACTTCATCGAGGGCAACGACGAGAACCTCAAGGTGACCACCAAGACCGATCTGAAGATGGCCGGGTTCCTCCTGCGCCCTGAGGAGGACGACGATGAGTAAGACCGCACTCGTCACCGGAGCATCCCGTGGCATCGGGCTCGAGACCACCCGGCGATTCATCCTCAACAACGACGACATCACCACCGTGGTGATGTTCGCCCGCGCCTCCGAGGACTTCGAGAAGAACGTCGCCGAGCTCGAGAAGGAGCTGCCGATCGGTCGCCGCCTGGTGCCGATCACGGTCGATGTCGGCGATCGCGAGGCGCTCAAGGAGGCCGTCTCCCGCGCCTACGAGCAGGTCGGGAACATCGACATCCTGGTCAACAACGCCGGCTACACCAATCCGGTGCCGCTCCAGCAGGTCGACATGGACGACTTCGAGAAGACGATCAACGTGAACCTCTACGGGCCGTTCACCATCGTCCAGACCCTGCTGAACCTGGGCAACCGCTTCGACCTGATCGTGAACATCGCGTCCACGGCGGGCATCAACGGACGCTCGGGCTGGCTCACCTACTCCGCCTCCAAGGCGGCGGTGATCAACATGAGCCAGGTGATGCGCGAGGAGCT
>CAZHSL010000203.1:0-5245 GCA_964535185.1 uncultured Corynebacterium sp. | reverse complement strand
AGGGCACCGTCGAGTCGATCAACCTGCGCGCCACCCAGGTGCGCGGCATCGACGGGGTGCTGTGGACCGTGCGCAACGGCGAGATCATCCGCGTGGGCAACTACGCGCGGGGCTTCTCGACCGCCGTGGTCATCCTCGACATCGACGCGGACGCGGACGACGAGCTGGTCACCCAGGTCGTCGAGAAGGTCGCCGGCGACCTCACCGAGGACCCGGAGTGGAGCGAGACCGTGCTCTCCCCCGCCTCGCTCACCGGCATCCTGGACGTCGACGGCAACCGCTACCAGCGACGGGTCACGATCGAGACGGCCCCGGGTCAGCAGTGGGGCGTCGAGCGCGAGCTGCGCGCCCGCATCCGCGCCGGCTTCGCCGACGCCGACATCGCCTTCGCCATGCCCCGCTTCGTCGAGACCGCGCAGAAGTGACCCCGCACACCCCGCTCCCCGCCCCCGGAGGTTCCCCGTCATGACCAGCCCCACCCCGCAGCCCGCACGGGACAGCTTCTACGAGGCCGTCGGCGGCCACGAGACCTTCGCGCGCCTCGTGGACCGCTTCTACGAGGGCGTCGCCGACGATCCCGAGCTGCGGCCGATGTACCCCGAGGAGGACCTCACCGGGGCGAAGCACCGCCTGTGCACCTTCCTCGAGCAGTACTGGGGCGGGCCGAAGACGTACGGCGCCGAGCGCGGCCACCCGCGGCTGCGGATGCGGCACGCCGTCTTCCCGGTCTCCCCGTCGGCGCGGGACGCCTGGCTGCGCCACATGCGCACCGCCCTGGACTCCCTGGACCTGGCGCCGCTGCACGAGCAGACCCTGTGGGACTACCTCGACCGGGCCGCGCAGTCGCTGGTGAACACGGTCGACGGCGGCGAGGCCCCGGCCGCCGGACGCGAGGTGCCCGACCGGCTGAGCTGAGAGCCCGGCCTCAGTCCCGGAAGCGCAGCGGCTCGCCGCGGAAGGCCTCGAGCGCGGTGCGGGTCCCCTGCTCCAACCTCACCGGCGCCTCCGTCTCCGCGTCGATCAGCACCACCACGGTGCGGGCTCGCGCGTAGGGCGCCGCGCCCTCGGGATCGTCGCGGGTGAGCACCAGGTAGTCCACGCTCAGGCTCGCCCCGCCGATCCGCGAGAGCCACAGCCGCACCACGACACCGTCGCGTCGGTGCCCGAGCGGTCGGGCGTACTCGATCCGCTGCGAGGCGATGACGGTGCTGAGGTCGGCGCCGGCCCCGCTGACCGGCAACGCCGCCGGAGGCTGCGGCGCGCCGAGGGCGACCTGCTCGGCGGGCGGCTGCCAGAAGGCGGCGATGCGCGCCTCCTCCAGCAGGCGCACCATCGCGGCGTTGTTCACGTGACCGTAGGCGTCCAGGTCGGTCCACCGGACCGGGACCGGCACATCCAGCGGACCGGGCGTGAGATCGGGTGCATCGGGGGTGTTCGGGGAGGACATGGTTCTCATCGTAGAGGCCGCGAACAGTACGATCGTGCCCATGACGTTCCCCCGCACCGACCCCTCGGAGATCGCCGCCGGTCTGGTGGACCTGCTGGACCTGCGCGAGATCGCGCCGTCCGGGGAGTTCTCCACCCCCGCGACCGTCGCCGCGTACCAGGGCGACTCCTCACCGCATCCCGGAGGGCACGTCTTCGGCGGCCAGGTGATGGGGCAGGCGGTGACCGCGGTGGGACGCACCGTGTCCGCCGAGCGTCGCATCCATTCGATGTACTCCTACTTCCTCGCGCCGGGCGATCCTGCGCACCCGATCCGCTTCCAGGTCGATGCGCTGCGTGACGGCGGCTCCTTCTCGGTGCGTCGCGTGCTGGCCACCCAACCGGGGACGGAGGCCGACGAGGAGGAGCGCACGATCCTGGCGATGACCGCCTCGTTCCAGGAGTCGCAGGACGGCCTCGAGCACCAGGAGCGCGCCCCCGAGGCGCCGGACCCCGAGGGGCTGCCCACCACGGCCGAGGTGCTCGCCGGCATCGACCATCCGGTGGCCCGGTACTGGGCCACCCAGCGTCCCATCGACATCCGGCACGTCACTGATCCGATCTACCTGCGGCCCGACCCCGCCTCGGACACGGCGGACGCGCAGATGGTGTGGATGCGCACCCTCGCGCCCGTCGAGGCGGAGCCGCTGCTGCACGACGCGATCCTGGCCTTCGCGAGCGACTACACCCCCTTCGAGCCGATCCTGCGCCGGCAGGGGCTGAGCTGGATCACGCCGGGGCTGAAGATGGCGACGATCAACCACGCGATCTGGTGGCACACGCACGTCGACGCCAACGAATGGCTGCTGTACGTGCAGCGCTCCCCCTCCGCCTCGGGGGGTCGCGGCCTGACCCACGGCCAGGTCTTCGACCGCGCCGGGGACCTGGTCGCGACCGTCACCCAGGAGGGCATGATCCGGGCGCGGCCGCAGGGCTGAGCTCAGCGGGTGCGGTGCCGGGGCGCTCGGCCCGCACCGCTCATCCCATGGCCTTGCGCGCGGCCTGCTGGGCGCGGGGCAGGGCCTCGGCGGCGTCGGTGTCGCCGCGGAAGACCTCGGCGATGATCGGCATCGCCGCGCCGGTCCCGATGGCAGAGCGCTCACCGACCTCGGGCCGGGCGACGGCCTCGGGCACCTCGATCACCGTCACGTCCACACCGGCGGCCTCCCAGCTCTTCTCCCAGGCCCCGCGCAGGTCCCGGTGCGCGGGGATCCCCAGGCGGTTCTCCGCCAGGGGGCGCTGGCCCTCGGCGCCGCCGAGCCAGCGCAGCAGCTCGGCGATCGCCTTCTCGCGGTCCTCGTCCTGCGGGTCGATGCCGAGCGCGGCGATCGAGTGCACCAGCGGTCGCGGCCCCTCCGGTCCGGCGACGACGGGGTGGATGCCCCATTCGAAGCTGCCGTCGATCTCCTCGGACAGCGTGTGCAGGTCGTAGGTCCCGGTCTGCAGCAGACCGAGCTTGCCCTGCAGGAACAGCGTCCTGCACAGGGTCGGGTCCTCGACGGTGTCCTTCCCGTCCGGGGCCAGGTGCGCGGAGACCATGTCCGCGAGGTATTGCACCGCAGCGATGCCCTCCTCGGACGCGAAGGTGACGGTGCCGTCCTCGTCCTGCCAGCTGCCTCCCTGGGCGGCGATGAACGGCCCCAGGACCGCGGTGCGATCGGGATGGGCGCTGAACCCGAACGTCTTGCGGGCCCCGGGGTCGAAGCCGTCCTCGTCGGGCCTGCGCCCCTCCGCGTCGACCGTGAGGGCGTGGGAGAGCTTCCGCAGCGGGTCCGAGGGGGCGCCCGCCTCGAAGCTCAGGGCCGAGGCGTCGCCCTCCACCGCGGAGACGAGCCCCTCGTGGGCCACTAGGATGCTCTGCTCCCACACCTGCGGCACTCCCCACAGGCCCGACTCGAGGCGGTACAGGTCCGTCGCGGCGCTCTCCCAGCGGGCGGTCTCCTCCCCCACGACCTCGCCGATCTCCAGCAGCTTCCCGCTGGCCTGCGCCTGGGCGAGGTTGGCGGTGTTCATCCAGAGCACATCGGGCATGTCACCGGAGGCCACGTCCAGCGGCAGCTGCTCCCAGTAGTCCTCCCAGCTCAGCACCTCGAGGTCGACCTCGATGCCGGTGGAGTCGGTGAACGCGGCCAGCGAGTCCTCGTAGGCGGTGGCCGCGGACTCGCTCCACACCCGCATCCGCAGCGAGTCCCCCTCCTCGAGCTCCGCGGGCGCGTCGCCGGAGCAGCCGGCGAGGGCTCCCACCCCCGCCATTCCCATCGCGGCGGTGGACAGCAGGAGCTGGCGGCGGGTCGGCACGGGGCGGAACCTTTCGAACGGGTGCGGCGGGTCCGCTCAGGCGGTGGTCACCAGCCCGAGCTCGGCGCGGGAGGCCAGCACCGGATGCTGCGGGGTGACGCGCACGGTGTAGCCCACCTCGCCGGGGACGGCGAGCGCGAGGCGAGCGGCGAAGCGGCCATCCTCCTCGCGCTGCAGCGGAATCAGCTGAGGCTCGATGATCTCATCCTCGGGGCCGATACCGCCGAGCACCGCCTCGATCAGCACGTCCGTGTCGCGCAGGCGCCCCAGCTCGACGTCGGCGACCAGCGTGAGCTCCGCACCGGTGGACACCGCCGCCCCGGAGGCGCCCTCGAGGCGCACGTCCCGGACCGACACGGCCGGCCAGGCGTCCTGCACCTCGGCCTTCCAGGCCGTGAACTGGCCGGCCAGCGCCGGGTCCGCGGCGAACGCGGCGGCCGCGCGGGCGGCGGGCAGGTACAGGTCGGTGACGTAGTCGCGCACCATGCGGGCCGCGGTGATCTGAGGGGCCACCGTCACCAGCGACGAGCGGACCTTCGTCATCCAGCCGCGCTGCATGCCGCGCGCGTCCCGCTCGTGGAACAGCGGCACGATCGACTGCTCGAGGATCTCGTAGAGGGCGTCGGCCTCGATCGCGTCGCGGCGGCCCCGGTCCTCGACCGCGGCGGTGGGGATGGTCCATCCCGCTCGGTCGTCCCTCATCTCGTCCCACCAGCCGTCGGAGACGGAGAAGGTGAGGCCGCCGTTGAGGACGGCCTTCATCCCGGAGGTCCCGGAGGCCTCCTCGGGGCGGATCGGGGTGTTCAGCCACACGTCCGCGCCGGCGATCAGCACGGAGGCCATGCGGATGTCGTAGTCGGGCAGGAAGGCGATGCGGTGGCGCACCCCGTGCTCGTCGGCGAACCGCACCAGCTGCTGGAGGAGCTCCTTGCCGGGGCGGTCGGCGGGATGCGACTTGCCGGCCACCACGATCTGCACCGGGCGGTCCGGGTCGAGCAGGATCCTGCGCAGCCGCTCGGGGTCCGAGAGCATCAGGGTCAGCCGCTTGTAGGTGGACACGCGGCGGGCGAAGCCGATGGTCAGGGCGTGGGGATCGAGGATGTGGTCGGTCCAGGCGAGCTCTGCCTCGTCGGCGCCCCGGCGCAGCCAGGACTCCTTCACGTGGCGGCGGGCCATCCTCACCAGGTCCCCTCGCAGCGCGTCGCGGGCCCCGGTGAGCTCGTGGTCGGTGAGCGTCGACAGGGCGCTCCAGTCGCTGAGCGAGGAGACGTCCACGTCCCCCAGCGCCTTCGAGAACAGGTCGTCCATCGGCGCGGACGTCCAGGTGCGGCGGTGGACGCCGTTGGTGACCGAGCCGATCGGCACCTCGGGCACGTCGAAGCCGGGGTAGAGGTCCTGGAACATGGCGCGCGAGACGGCGCCGTGGAGCTTCGCCACGCCGTTGGAGCGCTGGGCGATGGGG
>CAZHSL010000202.1:0-5297 GCA_964535185.1 uncultured Corynebacterium sp. | reverse complement strand
CCGCTCACCTCGACCCGCCCGTCGGCCGCGAGCAGGCGTGCGTCGAGCGCCGACTGCACGGGGCCCACCAGCAGGTCCGCGAAGTGGCCGAAGTATCCGCCGAGCACGATGGCCTGCGGGTTCAGCACGTCCGCCAGCACGCCGACGCCCCGCACGAGATCGTCCACGAGGGTCGTGAAGCGGGCGTGCAGGTGCGGGTCGCCCGCGTCCAACAGCTCCCGGATCCGCGCGAGGCGCTCGAGCATCGGCAGCCGGCCCGAGCGGGCGGGGTCGTCCTCGTCGAGCACCGCGAGCACGGTGTCGAAGCCGATCATGGTCTCCCAGCAGCCGCGACGCCCGCAGCGGCACCGCTCCCCCGCCGGGTCCAGGCCGATGTGCCCGACCTCGCCGGAGAACCCGGACCAGCCGCGGATCAGGCGGCCGTCGGCGATGATGCCGGCACCCACTCCCATGTCGCCGGTGACGTAGACCAGGTCGGTGATGCCGCGGCGGGCCAGCCGGGGCGCTTCTGCGAGGGCCGAGAGCTTCGCGTCGTTCTCCAGGGCGAGCGGAGGGTGCTCGGGGCCGAGGCGGGCGGCGAGCTCCGCGCCGAGGGGGACGTCGGCCCAGCCGAGGTTCGAGGCGAAGCGCACGGTCGCGCCCTCGTAGTCGATCGGGCCGGGCGGAGCGATCGTGATGCCCGCGACCCAGAGGCCCTCGCCGGCGGCGACCCGGAGGGCGGCGCTCAGCTGCTCCGCGACGCCGTCCAGCACGAGGCCCGGCGGATAGGAGCGTCCGTCGGACGCCGGCTCATCGGACCCCGGCCCGTCGGTCGGCGGCCCATCGGACCCCGGCCCGTCGGCCGCCGGCTCGTCGACGACGTACGGCATCGGCACCGAGGAGGTGAACCGCACCTCCCCGGTGAGGTCGCGGAGGCATACGGCGAGGTAGTCGACGTTGAGCTCGAGCCCGATCCCGGCCACGTGCTGCCCGGCGAGGCGCACCTCGGTGCCCGGGCGCCCCACCGTGCCGCGGCGCTCCACCCGTCCCTCCTGCACGAGCCCCCGCTCGGCGAGGTCGTGGATCAGCGAGGTGACCGCGGCCTTGGACAGTCCGGTCTCCTGGGCGAGCGTGGCGCGGGAGCGTCCGCCGCGGGTGTGCAGGTGCCGCAGCAGCAGGCTCAGGTTGGCCGAGCGCATCGCGGCGTGGCCCACGGGGGCCGTGCGGTGGCCGTTCCCCGTGGCCTCACGGGAGGTGCCGGCCGACGACGTCATGGATTCATCGTAGACCGGCCGGCGGGACCTCCCCCGCGGCGCCGCGGCCGGCTCACTCCTGGGTCACGCGGTGGAGGATGTCGAGGTAGCGCTCGGCGAGCACGTCGTCGTCGGCCTGGTCGGCGACCCAGGCGCGCCCGCTCGCCCGCACCGCGACGCGGGAGCGGTCCGCCGCCAGCTCCCGCCACAGCGCGGCGAGCGCCCCGTCGTCCTCGGGCGGCAGCACGTCCCCCGCCTCGGCCTCGCGGACCACGTCGGCCGCCTCCCCCGCCAGCAGCGCGGTGATGTGCCGACCGGTCGCGAGGACCTCGTACAGCTTCGAGGGCACCGTCCAGGCGAAGGGCTCCCAGTCACGCAGCGAGACGACGACCGTGTCCGCCCAGGCGTACTGCCGCCCCACCTCGCGGTGCGGGATCCGGGGGATCACCTCCACCGGGGCGTCGAGCTCGTACGCGAGCGCCGCCAGGGCCGACGCCTCCACGCCGTGGCCCACCATCCGCACCTGCACGTCCACGCCCTCCCGGTGCAGCGCGGCGGCCGCGCGGACCACCGTGTCCAGGCCCTGGGAGCGCCCCATGTTGCCCAGGTACAGGCAGCGCAGCTCGGGATGGTCGCCCGGCAGGTGGTCGCACTGCCGCGGCACCAGCGACAGGTCGGTGCCGTTGCGGACCACGCGCACCGGCTCGACACCGCGCTCGCGCAGCACCTCGGCGAACCGCGCGGTGGTGGTGACCACGGCCCGCGCCCCGCTCTGCCAGCTGGTCACCTCCCGGTGCACGCGCCCTTTGACCAGCGCCACCGTCCATGTCAGCAGCCGTCGGCCCGCGCTGCGCCGGGCGGCGTGGAGCGCTTCGGGCCCCAGCGCGCCCACCGGACCGACGTGGGTGACCAGATCCGGCCACGCATCGCGCATCTCCACCACCAGCGGCACGTCCCACAGCAGCGAGAGGGCCCGGCCGAGCATCAGGGTGGGGATCGCCGGGGCGGTGGCGACGATGACGTCGGGTCGGGTGCCGGGCCGGGAGAAGCGGCGACGCAGCCGGCGCATCGCATCGGCGGCCGCGATGAGGTGGTCGGCGGTGCGGGAGGTGATGTCCGCCCGATGCGGGAGGTAGGCGGTGCGCAGCACGGTCTCGCCGTGCCTGCCCCGTTCGACCGCGCCCACCCGGTGGCTGCGTCGCTGTGTGCGGGTGGGTCGGCCGGCCGGGTAATGCGGCACCGGTGCGGCCACCGTGACGCGGTGCCCGGCGGCGATGAAGCGCGAGATCAGCGCCGCCCAGCGGCGTTGTGGAGCGCCGAACTCCGGCGCGTAGTAGTGGGTGAGCAGCAGCAGCCTCATGCGCGGGCGGACCCCTCCCCCAGGCGCAGCGCCGCGGCGGCCTCCCGCAGGCCCTCCGGCGTGGCATGCAGGGTGTGCGGGGGGCGGACGCCCGCCTTCGCGGTGGGGGTGTCGACGAGCAGGCGCACCACCTCGTCCGCAGCCGTCCCGGCGTCGTCGGGGCGCGGAGCGCCCTCGTCCTCGGGCAGCTCGGGCAGGGCGGCGATCGCGGAGGCCGGGATCAGCACGCTGCGGGCGCTGAGCTGCCGGGGCATCACGGTGATCGCGGCGAGGTCCCCGGTGGCGTCATGCAGGTAGACGTCCCGCACCCGGCCCACCGTCTTCCCGTCGCTGCCGTGCACGGTCGCGCCGGCCAGCGCCTGCAGGCGGCGGCGCCCCGCCCGGTCGGGGGGCGGGGTCATCGGTCACTTCCGCAGGCGATCACAACCTGGGAGTCTACCGACAGGGCGCGCACCGGGGCGATGGGGCGGCAGCGCACGGACGACGGGGCGTCAGTCGGCGACGACCTGCTGCACGAACGCCTGCACGTCCCTGATCGGGTCGCAGTCGGCCGTCTTCTGCAGCTCCCGCACCGTGTGCTCGCGCACCGTCAGGCTCAGCAGCAGCGAGAACAGCGTGCGGGCCAGGAACTTCGGGTCCGAGCCCGGCACCAGGCGACCGTTGGCGTCCAGCCCGCTGAGCACCTGCTCGAGCACGTGCTCGTGCACCAGGCGCAGCCGCGCGATGCGGAAGCGCCCCGGATGGTCCGGGTTCACCACCTCGGCGCTGAGCGTGGCCAGCAGCGCCATCGAGTGCTCCCGCGGATCCCACGGCCCCGCCAGCGCGGCCACCAGGGACTGCGGCGAGGACTGCAGCACCTCGATGGAGTCCAGCAGCCCCTGCGCATGCGCCTCGAGCCGGTCGATCACGGCCCCCAGCAGCGTCTCCTTGGAGGCGAAGTGGTGCAGCATCCCCGGATGGGAGATGCCCACGCGACGGGAGATGTCGCGCAGGCTCGCGCCGTGGTAGCCGCGCTCGGCGAACAGGGCGGCGGCCGCGTCGAGGATCAGCTCCCGACGGCTCGAGGCCGCCGGCTTCTCGATCGTGCTCTCGTCCAGGACCGAATCGGTGACGCCCGTGGCCGCGACCGGCGCCACCGTGCGCGCCTCGCCGCCGACCTCGAGCTCCGAGGCCGTGATCGCATCGAGCGTGCGCAGGACCTGGGGCAGCGGATCCGCACCGGGGGCGACGGATCCGCCGTCCGCGAGCTCCTCGCCGACGCGGTCGGAGAACAGCGATGACAAGGGGGTCGGGCCGGTCCCGGGACCGGGAGGACCACTGGCAGCGAGTGTCATCGACTGTTCTCCTCCACGGGTCAGTTCTGTGCGATCAGCTCCGCGATCTGGATCGCGTTCAGGGCGGCGCCCTTACGCAGATTATCCGCCACGACGAAGAACACCAGTCCCCGATCGCCCGGAACCGACTGGTCCTTGCGGATCCGGCCGACGAACGTCCCATCGCGACCGGCCGCCTCGAGCGGGTTCGGCACGTCCACGACCTCGATGCCCGGCGCGGCCTCGAGCAGCTCGCGGGCGCGCTCGGGGGTGATCGCCTCGTCGAACTCGGCATGGACCACCAGGGCGTGCCCGCTCATCACCGGCACGCGCACGCAGGTGCCCGCGACCGGCAGGTCCGGCAGGCCCAGGATCTTGCGCGACTCGTTGCGGAGCTTCTGCTCCTCGTCGGTCTCCCCGGTGCCGTCGTCCATCAGGTTGCCGGCCACGGCCACCACGTTGAACGCGATCGGCTTGACGTACACCTCCGGCTCGCCGAGGTCCACGGCGGAGCCGTCGATCGCGAGCTCCTCGAGGTCGTCGACGCCCCTGCGCACCTGACCTGCCAGTTCCGCCACCCCGGCGACGCCGGAGCCGGAGACGGCCTGGTAGGTGGCGACCTTCAGCCGGGCCAGGCCCGCCTCGTCGTGGAGGGCCTTCAGCGTCGGCATCGCCGCCATGGTGGTGCAGTTGGGGTTGGCGATGATGCCGCGCGGCGGATTCGCGAGCGCCTCCGGGTTCACCTCGGAGACCACCAGCGGCACCTCGTCGTCGCGGCGGTAGGCCGAGGAGTTGTCCACCACGGTCGCGCCCGCCTCCGCGAAGCGCGGGGCCAGCGCCTTGGAGGTGGAGCCGCCCGCGGAGAAGATCGCGATGTCGACCCGTCGGCCCTCCGAGGTGATGTCCGCCGTCTCGGCGTCCTCGATCGTCAGCGGCAGGCCGGCGTACTGCACGGTCTTCCCGGCGCTGCGGGCCGACGCGAACACACGGATCGCGGAGTGCGTGACCGCCCGGTCGGCGAGCAGGGCCAGCATCACGCGGCCCACCTGGCCGGTCGCGCCGACCACACCGATGACGGGCCCGTCGGCCGCGTATCCCGGGGTGCGGCTCATGTCGACCTCGGTCGCCGGGGAGGCAGGGGTGCTCTGGGTGGTGTTCATCGTCCGGTCCCTCCGTAGACCACGGCCTCGGTCTGCTCGGCGTCGAGGCCGAACGCCGAATGGATCACTCGCACCGCCTCATCGAGCTTCGCCTGCTCGGTGACGACGGAGATGCGGATCTCCGAGGTGGAGATCATGTCGATGTTGATGCCGGCCTCGCCGAGCGAGCGGAACAGCGTCGCCGAGACGCCCGGGTGCGAGCGCATCCCCGCGCCGACGATGCTGACCTTGC
>CAZHSL010000201.1:0-5300 GCA_964535185.1 uncultured Corynebacterium sp. | reverse complement strand
TAGGCGGTGCGCAGGGGGTCGGCGTTCTCGCGCACCATCAGCGGCAGCTCGAGGGTGTCGGCCCGGGCGGCGCTCATCGGCGCGCAGAGCAGCCCGCTGGAGTGGCGCACCGCGAAGCCGATCAGGGCGGGGGTCGCGGCGGAGGCGGCGAGGATCAGATCGCCCTCGTTCTCCCGGTCCTCGTCGTCGACCACGACCACCGGGGCGCCGGCGGCGATCGCCGCGATCGCGTCCTCGACGGGATCCAGGCGCAGCGCGCTCATCGGGTCTCCCCCGTTGCGGGCAGCAGCGTCGCCGTCAGCTTCTCGACATACTTTGCGAGCACGTCCACCTCGAGGTTCACCCGGTCGCCGACGGCCCGGCGGCCCAGGGTGGTGCGGGAGAGGGTCTCGGGGATGAGCCCGATCGTGACCTCGTCGCCATCGATCGCGGCGACGGTGAGGCTCACGCCGTCCACGGCGAGGGAGCCCTTGGCCACGACGTAGCGGGCCAGGCCATCCGGCAGGGCGAGGCGGAGCAGGGTGGTGCCGGCGTCCTCCTCGCGCCCGACGACCTCGCCGACCCCGTCGACGTGGCCCTGCACGATGTGGCCGTCGAGGCGGCCGTCGGCCCGCACGCAGCGCTCGAGGTTCACGGTGTCGCCGGCGGCGAGGTCCCCGAGGGAGGTCGCGGCGAGGGTGGTGGAGATGACGTCGGCGCTCCAGTGCTCGCCCTCGACCGCGGTGACGGTCAGGCAGCAGCCGCTGACGGCGATCGAGTCGCCGAGGGCGATGCCCTCCAGGACGTGCGGGGAGCGGATCCTCAGGCGGGCGGGGTCCGTACCCGGGCTGAGCGAGTCGACGGTGCCGAGCTCTTCGATGATGCCGGTGAACATGGTGGTCCTTCCTGGTCAGGCGGTGCGCCGGGGATGGAGGGTGAGGCGGAGGTCGGTGGGCCCGCCCGGCGTGGGCAGCGGGGCGACGTCGACGAGGTCGAGGTCGAGACGGTCCGCGAGGGTGGTGATCGAGAGGTCCTCGACGGCGGGGCGGCCATCGCCCAGCAGCGTCGGGGCGAGGTGGACGATCAGCTCGTCCACCAGGTGCGCACGCAGGAAGGCGGCGGTGATGATCGGCCCGCCCTCGACCAGCACGTGCCGGATGCCGCGGTCGAACAGCTCGGCCAGGGCGGCCGACGGGTCATGCGTGAGCAGGCGGGCGTCCTCGCCGGCGCCCTCGATCGGCGGGAGGGACGGCGCGGTGCCGGTGCCCATCACGACCCGCAGCGGCTGGCGGTCGTGGAGCGTCCCGTCGGGCCGGCGGGCGGTGAGGGTGGGGTGGTCGGCGCGGGCGGTGCCGGTGCCGATCAGCACGGCGTCGCAGGTGGTGCGCAGGAGGTGGACCTCCTCGCGGGCGGCCGGGCCGGTGATCCACTGGCTGGTGCCGTCGGCAGCGGCGGCGCGTCCGTCCAGGGTGAGGGCGATCTTGGCGGTGACCAGGGGACGCGCATGCTGCAAGGCGTGCTCCCAGCCCCGGTTCAGCGCCGCGGCGGCCGCGCCGAGCTCCTCGGGGACGTCCAGCTCGACGTCGACCCCGGCCTCGCGCAGGCGGGCGATGCCGCCGGCGGCGACGGGGTTCGGGTCCCGGCGGGCGATCACGACCCGGGCGATCCCGGCCTCGAGGAGGGCGTCGGCGCAGGGGCCGGTGCGGCCCTCGTGGGCGCAGGGTTCGAGGGTGACGACGGCGGTGGCGCCGGTCAGCGGGGCGGTGGCGCGGGAGAGGGCGTCGGCCTCGGCGTGGGCGGTGCCGGCGCCGCGGTGGCGGCCCTCGGCGAGGACCTCCCCGGCGGGGCCGAGCAGCACGCATCCCACGCGCGGGTTCGGTCCCAGCGGCACCGCGGGATCGGCCGCGATCTCGAGGGCGCGGGCGAGGGCCCGGCGCTCTGCGGCATCCAGCATGGTCTCTCCTCCACTCCGCTGCTCGCGGACCCGGAGGAGAGGAGGAGGTACGGGAACGGCATCGCCCGGGAGGGCCGTGCGGCGCATCGGGTGCGCGGCGACGGTGCGCCGGAGGACGTCGTTCGCGTGCGCTTCCCATCCGGACTCTCACCGTCGGTCCAGGAGTTCCACCTGGTCAGCCGAGGGCCGAAGGCCATCGGGTCGCGGACTGTCACCGCCGGCTCGGAATTTCACCGACCCCAGTGCACGCGAGCTGCATCAGCTCGTCAGGCCACACCGTAGCAGGGCGCGGCGGCCGGATGACGCGGGATGAACGGCGCCTCACATCTGCGGGTGCCCCGCATCAGGCGGCGCCTCCCCTCAGCCGGCGCCCTCCGGCTGATCTCCTGCCGTTCGTCCCTCACAGCACGTCGATCAGCCTCCACCCCACCGACTGATCTCCTACCGATCGTCCCTCACAGCACGTCGATCAGCCGTAGGTGTCGCGGGGGCCGCGCCAGGTCACGGTGCGGCGGCCCTTCTTCCAGCTGCGCTGGGCGGCGGCCGGGCCGGTGACCGTGAGCTCCGAGATCACGTGGGAGCCGACGCGCTCCTCGATCGTGGTGATCAGCTGCGGGGTGAGCATCCGCAGCTGGGCGGCCCAGGCCGAGGAGGAGGCGCTGACCACCAGCACGCCGTCCTCGAAGGAGACGGGCCGGCAATGGGTGGCGAGCCGTTCGCCGACGATGTCGTCCCATTCCTCCAGCACGCGCCCGGCGCTCATCCCGGCGTTCCAGCCGAGGTTCCCCAGCACCTTCTTCAGCACGCTCTCGATCCCCTGGGGATCCCGCGGGTCGGGCCGTGATCCGGAGTAGCCCGGTGCCCGGTCGGACCGGTCCCGCACATCCCTGGCCTGCGTCTTCGCCGAGATGGGGAAGAGGCCGCGGTCGCGCGCCGCGGCCCGGGAGCGGTTGACGGTGCGGCGGGCGAGCTCGAAGGGGTCGGCGGAGGCGGGCAGCTCCGGCGGGTCGAAGAGCTCCTCGTCGTCGACGGGCGGCACGTCACGGTGAGGGGCCGCGGCAGCGGGTCGTCCGGCGGGCCGTGCGGGTGGAGGCTGCGCCTCCGTCGGGCGGTGCTGCGGCGCGGCCGGCTCGGCGACCGGCTCGGCGGCCGAGCGCGCCGACGACCAGGTGCTCAGGTCGTACGGATTGGCCAGCGCCGGCCGCGCCGCTCCGCCGTTGCCGCCGCGGGCTGCATCCTTGCCGGTCATGGCAGTGATCCGCTCCCGCGCGGCACCGCCTCGCCGAGGCTGACCTCGATCACGTGGATCTCGCCCTCGAGGGAGTCGGGGATGTCGGAGTCGTTGGCGGTGGTGATCAGCACCTGGGAGGCGTCGGTGACGATCCGGCCCAGGCGCTCACGTCGGCGCGTGTCCAGCTCGCTGAACACGTCGTCGAGGATGAGGATCGGTTCGCCGTCGCCGAGGTCGCCCTCCTCGAGCCGCAGCAGGTCGTAGGAGGCCAGGCGCAGGGCGAGGGCGAGCGACCAGGACTCGCCGTGACTCGCGTAGCCCTTGGCCGGGAAGTCGTGGAGGCGGATCTCCATGTCGTCGCGGTGCGGTCCGGTCAGGGTCGTGCCGCGATCGATCTCGTCGTCGTGCCCGGCGTCCAGCAGCTCCTGCATCGCGTCCTGGATCTCCCGGATGCCGGGCAGGGAGCCGGCGGGGGCGCCGAGGGCGTCGAGGACCGTCGAGCGGTAGCGGATCGAGGCCGGGGAGTTCACCTCTCCGCGCTGGTCGGGAGGCAGCTCGA
Organism: uncultured Corynebacterium sp.; assembly: GCA_964535185.1. Classification (GTDB taxonomy): domain Bacteria; phylum Actinomycetota; class Actinomycetes; order Actinomycetales; family Dermabacteraceae; genus Brachybacterium. The sequence goes on along the minus strand of CAZHSL010000201.1, from coordinate 1,577 downwards.
GGCCCGGATCGGCTCCCTCGTCGGTCGAGACCCGCAGGTAGGAGTAGCCGAGGTGGGGGCTGAGGCGATTGACCAGGTGAAGCCGGGCCCGCAGCAGCTCGGCGCCGAACCGGGCCAGCTGCTGGTCCCAGACCTCGAGCGTCGAGGAGGCGGACTCCGCAGGGTCGAGGCCTCCCACGCTGCGCCCGCTGCCGCCGCGACGCATCGAGCGCATCTGCTTGAGCAGGTTCCCGCGCTGCTTGAGCACCCGGTCGTAGTCCGCCTTGACCGAGGCGAAGCGGGGCGCGATCTCGAACAGCAGCTCGTCCAGGAACCGGCGCCGCCCCTCGGGATCGGCCTTGACCAGGCCCAGGTCCTCGGGGGCGAAGAGCACCGCCCGCACCTCGCCGAGCAGATCGCGGAGCCTCGGCACGTTCTGCCCCTGCAGCCGTGCCCGGTTCGATCTGCCCGGGGTGATCTCGAGGTCCACCTGCAGCGGCCGCCCGGCACGGACGAAGCCCGCCCGGATGATCGCGGTGCTCTCCCCGCGATGCACGAGGGCGGCGTCGTGGGGCACGCGGTGGCTGGACAGCGTCGCGAGGTACCAGACGGCTTCGACGATGTTGGTCTTGCCCTGGCCGTTCTGGCCCACGAGCACGGTGATGCCGGGCTGGAACGGCAGGCTCAGCCGGGAGTAGGAGCGGAAGTCGGTGAGGTCGAGCGAGGTCAGCTGCACGGAGGGAGCTCTCCCTCCCTCAGATCCGCATCGGCATGATCAGGTACTTGTACGAGGAGTCGGGATCGCCCTCGAGCGAGTCCTGGCCGGTCATCACCGACGGCTTGATCGAGTCGGTGAAGGTCAGGCGGGCGAAGTCGGTGCCCAGCGCGCCCAGGCCGTCGAGCAGGAACCCGGAGTTGAAGCCGACGACGAGGTCCTCGCCGGTCAGGTGCGCCTCGAGGACCTCGCTGGCCTGGGCGTCGTCGCCTGCTCCGGCCTCGAGCGCGACCTGCCCCTCGGTGAAGGACAGCCGCACCGGGGTGTTGCGCTCGGCGACCAGGGAGACGCGCTTGACGGCGTCGATCAGGCTGGCGGTGGAGACCACGGCGGTGATCGCGGAGGTGTCCGGGAACAGGCGCCGCACCGGCGGGTACTCGCCGTCGACGAGGGTCGAGGTGGTGCGTCGGCCGCCGGCCTCGAAGCCGATCAGGGTCGCGGTCTCGTCCTCGGACAGCGCGATCTCGACGCCGCCGCCGGTGGACAGCGAGCGGGCGACCTCGTGGAGGGTGCGGCCGCGCACCAGGGCGGTGAGCTCGGTGCCGGGGGTGGTGGGGTTCCAGGTCAGCTCGCGCAGCGCCAGGCGGTACCGGTCGGTGGACATCAGCGTCATGGTCTCGCCGCTGATCTCGATCTTCACGCCGGTCAGCAGCGGGAGCGTGTCGTCCTTCGATGCCGCGACGGTGACCTGCGAGATCGCCTCGGCGAACACGTCCGCGGCGACGGAGCCCGCGACCGGCGGCATGGTGGGCAGCTGCGGGTACTCCTCGACCGGGAGGGTGGCCAGGGCGAAGCGGGCGCTGCCGCAGCGGACCTGGAGCTT
>CAZHSL010000200.1:0-5310 GCA_964535185.1 uncultured Corynebacterium sp. | reverse complement strand
CCGCATCGCCGAGGAGATCGGCACCCCGGCCTTCGTGCTCGACGAGGACGACTTCCGCCACCGCGCGCGCAGCTTCCGCGACGCCTTCGCCGAGGCGTTCGCGGCGCTCGCCGGCGCGGACGTCTACTACGCGGGCAAGGCCTTCCTGTGCGGGGCCGTCGCACACTGGGTCGAGGAGGACGGGCTGGGGCTGGACGTGTGCACCGGAGGTGAGCTCGCCGTCGCCCTGCGCGCCGACTTCCCGGCCGAGCGCATCGCGCTGCACGGGAACAACAAGTCCGAGGCGGAGATCCGTCGCGCGCTCGAGGCCGGGGTGGGCCGCATCGTCATCGACTCCCTCGACGAGATCGCCCTCGTCGAGGACGTCGCCGCGCGGCTCGGCCTGCGCGCCCCCGTGATGCTGCGCGTGACCACCGGCGTGGAGGCCCACACCCACGAGTTCATCGCCACCGCGCACGAGGACCAGAAGTTCGGGCTCTCCCTCACCGGCGGGGCGGCCTTCGACGCGGTGCGCCGCGTGCTGGCGGCCGAGCACCTGGACCTGCTGGGCCTGCACTCCCACATCGGCTCCCAGATCTTCGACACCGGCGGCTTCGACGTCGCCGCCCGCCGCCTGCTCGAGCTGGTCGCCCGGGTCCGGGACGAGCTCGGCCGCACGATCGACCAGCTCGACCTGGGCGGCGGCTTCGGCGTCATGTACAACACCCAGCACACGCCGGCCACGCCCGAGGTGCTCGCCGCCGGGATCGCACGGATCGTGGCCTCCCAGTGCCGCGAGCTCGAGCTCGACGTGCCGCACGTGTCCTTCGAACCCGGCCGCGCCATCGCCGGGCCCTCGACCCAGACCCTGTACACGGTGGGGACCGTGAAGGACGTGCGCCTGGGCGGGCCCCACCACCGCGTCTACGTCTCCGTGGACGGCGGGATGAGCGACAACGTGCGCACCGCGCTGTACGACGCCGACTACTCCTGCCTGCTCACCGGCAGGGTCTCCGACGCCTCGCCCGAGGTGGTGCGCGTGGTCGGCAAGCACTGCGAGAGCGGCGACATCGTGGTCAAGGACGAGTACCTCCCCGCCGACGTGGAGCGCGGCGACCTGATCTCCGTGCCGGTGACCGGGGCGTACTGCTACTCGCTGGCCTCGAACTACAACCACGTGCCCAGGCCGCCGGTGGTCGCCGTGCGCGACGGCGAGATCCGCACCCTGATCCGCCGCGAGACCGAGGACGACCTCCTCGCGCTCGACGTCGGCTGATCGGCGCACGGCCGAGCCGGCCCGCCCCGTCGCATTCGTTCATGTCAGGACACATGGCGCGGCGGCCCTCGGTTAGAGTTCGAGAGCCCGCCCCGCCCCGCCCGTCGGACCTTGTGGAAGGACCCCTGCGCACATGTCACAGCCCGTTCCCGGCAGCAGCCCCGCCCCCGGGGAGCACGCCTCCCTCGCGGCGCTGCCCGCCCTCCGCGTCGCGGTCCTCGGCGCCGGCACCGTCGGCGGCGAGGTGCTGCGGCTGCTGTCCCAGCAGTCCGCCGAGCTCGCCCACCGCATCGGCGGCCGTCTCGAGGTGATCGGCGTGGCCGTGCGCGACATGGCGCGGGACCGCGGCGAGCACGTGCCCGCCGAGCTGCTCACCGAGGACGCCGCCTCCCTCGTCCGCGAGGCGGACCTGGTCATCGAGGTGATGGGCGGGATCGAGCCCGCACGCGCCCTGCTGCTGGACGCCATGGCGCACGGCGCCGGCGTGGTCACCGCCAACAAGGCGCTGCTGGCCCAGGACGGCGTGTCCCTGTACGAGGCCGCGGATGCGCACGGGGTGGACCTCCACTTCGAGGCCGCCGTCGCCGGCGCGATCCCGCTGGTGCGCCCGGTGCGCGAATCCCTCGCCGGCGACCGGATCCAGCGGGTGCTGGGCATCGTCAACGGCACCACGAACTACATCCTCGACGCGATGACCCGCACCGGTGCGAGCTTCGAGGACGCCCTGGCCACCGCCCAGGAGCTCGGGTACGCCGAGGCCGATCCGACGGCCGACGTGGAGGGCCACGACGCGGCGGCCAAGGCCTCCATCCTCGCCTCCCTCGCCTTCCACAGCCGGGTGCGGCTGGCCGATGTGCACTGCGAGGGCATCACCGCGGTCTCCGCCCAGGACATCGCCGCCGCCGCGCGGATGGGCCGCACCATCAAGCTGCTCTCGATCGTCGAGCGCATCGAGGAGGAGAACGGGGAGCGGATCTCCGCCCGCGTGTATCCCGCGCTGATCCCGGAGGAGCATCCGCTGGCCTCGGTCTCCGAGGCGTACAACGCCGTGTTCATCGAGGCCGAGGCCGCCGGCTCGCTGATGTTCTACGGCCAGGGCGCCGGCGGCTCGCCGACCGCCTCCGCCATCCTCGGCGACGTGGTCTCCGCCGCCCGCGCACGAGTGCACGGAGGGGTGGGTCCGCGGGAGTCGAGGTACGCGGAGCTCGAGTCGATCCCGCTCGAGGAGCTGCGCAGCGCCTTCTACGTCTCGCTCACCGTCGAGGACCGGCCCGGCGTGCTCGCCGAGATCGCCGGCACCCTGTCCGGCTACGGGATCTCGATCTCGACCATCCACCAGGAGCTGCTCGAGCAGGAGGACGCGGAGCCCGGACCGCTCCGCGCGCACATCGGCATCAGCACGCACCGCGCGCTGGAGTCCGCGATGACCGCGTCGCTGGATGTGTTCTCCTCCACCGCCACGGTGCTGAGCATCGATTCCGTCCTGCGCATCGAAGGAGAATGACCACATGGCACACCAGTGGCGCGGCGTCCTCGCCGAGTACCGAGAGCACCTCCCGTTCGCACAGGACGACACCCTGCTGACGCTCGGGGAGGGCGGCACCCCGCTGGTGCCCGCCCCCGCGCTGTCCGCGGCGGTGGGCGCCGACGTCCACGTCAAGGTCGAGGGCATGAACCCGACCGGATCGTTCAAGGACCGCGGCATGGTCTCGGCGATGTCGAAGGCGCTGAACGACGGCGCGACCGCGGTGGTGTGCGCCTCCACCGGCAACACCAGCGCCTCGGCCGCGGCCTACGCCACGGCGGCGGGCCTGACCTGTGCCGTGCTGCTGCCGCAGGGGAAGATCGCCGCCGGCAAGCTCGCCCAGGCCGTGGTGCACGGCGCGAAGCTGATCCAGGTCGACGGCAACTTCGACGACTGCCTCGAGATCGCCCGCAAGCTCGACGCGGAGCACCCGATCGAACTGGTCAACTCCGTCAACCCCTACCGGCTGCAGGGGCAGAAGACCGCCGCCTTCGAGGTGAGCGACGCACTCGGGAAGGCGCCGGACATCCACGTCCTCCCGGTCGGCAACGCCGGGAACATCTCGGCCTACTGGATGGGCTACCGGGAGTACCGCGAGGCGGGCGTCACCGACTCGCTGCCGAGGATGTGGGGCTTCCAGGCCGCCGGCGCCGCACCCTTCGTGGCCGGGCACCCGATCACGGACCCCGAGACGGTCGCCACCGCCATCCGGATCGGCGCCCCCGCCTCCTGGCACCTCGCGGTCGAGGCGCGCGACGACTCCGGCGGCCTCATCGACGCGGTCACCGATCAGCAGATCCTCGACGCCCAGAAGATGCTCGCCGCCGAGGTCGGCATCTTCGTCGAGCCCGCCTCGGCGGCCGGCGTGGCGGGACTGCTGCAGCAGGCCGAGAAGGGACTGGTCCCGGCCGGGGCGACGATCGCGATCACCGTCACCGGCAACGGCCTCAAGGACATCGACACCGCGATGGGCCAGCACGATCTCACCCCCGCCGTGATCCCCGTGGACATCGCTGCGGCGGCGGAGGCCATCGGCCTGTGAGGATCCAGAACACCCGGGTCTCCGTGAGGGTCCCGGCGACCTCCGCGAACCTCGGCCCGGGCTTCGACGCCCTCGGCCTCGCCCTGGACCTCTGCGACGACCTGAGCGTCGAGGCGACCACCGGCGCGGTCGAGATCACCGTCGACGGGGAGGGCGCCGACTCGGTGTCCACCGGCGAGGACCACCTCGTCGTACGCGCCCTGCGCCGCGGCCTCGATCACGCCGGCGCCCCGCAGACGGGGCTGCGGCTGCAGGCCACCAACCGCATCCCGCACGGGCGCGGACTCGGCTCGAGCGCCGCAGCCACCCTCGCCGGCCTGCTGCTGGCGCGGGGGATGCTCTCCGATCCGCAGGCGCTCGACGACCAGACCGTGCTGCAGCTGGCCACGGAGTTCGAGGGCCATCCCGACAACGCCGCGCCGGCGCTGCTGGGCGGAGTGGCGCTGTCCTGGATGCAGGGCGCCGAGGCGCGCGCCGTCCCGCTGCGCGTCGCAGACGGCGCGCTGCGTCCCGTCGTGCTGCTGCCCACCGCGACCCTGTCCACCCACCAGGCGCGCGGGCTGCTGCCCGAGGAGGTCCCGTACTCGGAGGCGGTCTTCAACGCCTCCCGCTCCGCCCTGCTCGTCCACGCGCTCGCCGGCGCCCCGGAGCTGCTGCTCGAGGCCACGGAGGATCGCCTGCACCAGGATCGTCGCGCGCCGGGCATGCCCGAGAGCGTCGAGCTGATGCGGGTGCTGCGCCGGGAGGGGCACCCCGCGGTGGTCTCCGGCGCGGGGCCGGCGGTGCTGGTGATGGCCGGCCGTCGCGCGGAGCTGGCACCGCTGGTGCGCCGGTTCGTCAGCGATCCCGCCGCGTGGCGGATCGCCGAGGTGGCGCTGCGGACGGTCGCCGCCGCGCCTGTGGTAGGTTGACCGTGCGTCCAGGCGCCATCGCGCGACGCTGAACCCTGCAGCAGGCCCCTGCGGATGCTGTGTGCAGAACTCCGCGTTCCGATGTGCGCCCTGATCGAGCGCCCCGCACGGACCTCGCGCATCATCCATGACACGCCATACAGGCCCGTGCACCGCCGTTGGCGCACCCCGAATCACACCGGCAGGCCCCCGAGGATGCCTCGCATCGTGGGGGAGGACCCTGTGCGGACCTGTCGCGACAGCACCCGGAGACCTGACGTTCCCGGTGCCGTGCGACACCCAGACCAGCAGAGAGCCGACGAGATCGGCTCGACAGGAAGGAACCCGGGTGAACGACACCACCTCCGGCGCAGACCTTGCGGCGAAGAAGCTCCCCGAGCTGCAGGCCATCGCGGTCGAGCGGGGCATCAAGGGAGCCCGTCGCCTGCGCAAGGGCGAGCTGATCGAGGCGATCCGCGGGGGCGGGACGCCCTCGCCCGCCACGGCGGACGCCCCGTCCGCGGCTCCCGCGAAGGACGCACCGGCCGCCGCTCCTGCGAAGGACGCACCGGCCGCGGCTCCCGCGAAGGACGCGCCG
>CAZHSL010000199.1:0-5326 GCA_964535185.1 uncultured Corynebacterium sp. | reverse complement strand
GCCCGGTGGACTGCATCTACGAGGGCAACCGGATGCTCTACATCCAGCCCGACGAATGCGTGGACTGCGGCGCCTGCGAACCCGTCTGCCCCGTCGAGGCGATCTTCTACGAGGACGACACCCCGGACCAGTGGGCCGAGTACTACCGGGCCAACGTCGAGTTCTTCGACGACCTCGGCGCCCCCGGCGGCGCCGCGAAGATGGGCGTGATCGACAAGGACCACCCGATCATCGAGGCCCTCCCGCCGCAGCCCAACCCGCTGGCCTGAGCATGGCGGCGACCCCCGCACCCGGCCCCGGCCCGGCCCGCACCGGCCTCGCCGGGCGCCTTCCCGCCTTCCCCTGGGACTCCCTGCTGCCCGCGAAGCAGCAGGCCGCCGCCCACCCCGACGGCATCGCGGACCTCTCCGTCGGCACCCCCGTGGACCCGACGCCCGCCTCCGTGCAGGCCGCGCTGGCCGATGCGGCCGACAGCCCCGGCTACCCGACCACGATCGGCACCCCGGCCCTGCGCGAGGCGCTGGTGGAGTTCGTCCGCCGCCACCGCGGCGCCCCGGAGGCGCTCGACGTCCAGGGCGCGGTGCCGACCGTCGGCTCCAAGGAGCTCGTCGCCCACCTGCCGTTCCAGCTGGGCCTCGGGCCCGGGGACGCCGTCGCGTTCCCGCACATCGCCTACCCCACCTACGACATGGGCGCCCGCTTCGTCGGCGCCGAGCCGCTGCCGGTGGACATCGCCGCGCTCGCCGCGCACGGGGACGCCGCCCTGCCGGACCCGTCGGCCGCGCAGCGGATCCGGCTGCTGTGGCTGAACTCCCCGTCCAATCCCACCGGCGCGGTGCTCGACGTCGCACAGCTGGCGGCCGTGGTCGCCTGGGCCCGGCACAGGGGGATCGTCGTCGCCTCCGACGAGTGCTACGCCCTGCTGCCCTGGACCGTCGACGAGGTCCCCTCGGTGCTCGATGCGCGCGTGAACGGCGGCTCGCTGGACGATCTGCTGTGCGTGTACTCGCTGTCCAAGCAGTCCAACCTCGCCGGATACCGCGCCGCCTTCGTCGCCGGGGACCCGGCGCTGGTGGGCGAGCTGGTGGCGGTGCGCAAGCAGGCGGGGATGATGCTGCCGGGGCCGGTCCAGGCCGCGATGACCGCCGCGCTCGGCGACGACGGGGCCCCCGCCGCACAGCGAGAGATCTATCGCGCCCGCCGCGCGCTGCTGGAGCCCGCGCTGCGCGCCGCCGGCGGCACGATCCACGGCTCCCAGGCAGGGCTGTACCTGTGGACCACCTTCGGCGAGGAGGCGATGACCAGTGTCGAACGCCTCGCCGCCCACGGCATCCTGGTGGCCCCCGGGATGTTCTATGGTGAAGGGGGTGGAGATTTCGTACGGGTCGCGCTCACCGCGACCGACGAACGGATCGCTTCCGCCGCCCGGCGCCTCGAGCGCCTCTAGACACTTCGGCGCCGCTCGGTGCCGCCCCGATCCGACCACGCACAACGGAGAGCCCATGGATCACGCCACGACGTCCGCTCACCTCGGCCTGGGGGAGAAGTCCCTCGACCTCCCCACCGTCCCCGCCGTGGAGGGCAACTCCGGCATCGCGATCGGTCCGCTGCGCAAGGAGACCGGTCACGTCACCTACGACCCCGGCTTCATGAACACCGCGAACGCGAAGTCGTCGATCACCTACATCGACGGCGACGAGGGCATCCTGCGCTACCGCGGCTACCCGATCGAGCAGCTCGCCGAGAAGTCCAGCTACCTCGAGGTCGCCTACCTGCTGATCAACGGCGAGCTGCCCACCAAGGGCCAGCTCGACAACTTCGAGGCCAAGGTCGAGCACCGCACGCTGCTCGACGAGCGCTTCAAGCGCATGTTCGACAACTTCCCGCGCGATGCGCACCCGATGGCGGTCCTGCAGGCCGGGACCTCCGCGCTGTCCACCTTCTACCAGGACACGCTGGACCCCTTCGACGAGGAGCAGGTGCGCATCTCCGCGGTGCGCCTGCTCGCGAAGATGCCCACCATGGCGGCCTACGCCCACCGCATCGCCCAGGGCCACGCCCTGCTCTACCCCGACAACCGGCTCTCGCTGATCGAGAACTTCCTGCGCCTGACCTTCGGCTTCCCGGTCGAGGACTACATCGCCGACCCGGTCGTGGTGCGCGCGATGGAGCAGCTGCTGATCCTCCACGCCGACCACGAGCAGAACTGCTCCACCTCCGCGGTGCGCCTGGTCGGCTCCGCGCAGGCGAACCTGTTCACCTCGATCTCCGCCGGCATCGGTGCGCTCTCGGGTCCCGCCCACGGCGGCGCCAACGCCGCGGTGATGGACATGCTCGACCAGATCCAGGCCGAGGACATGGACCCGCGCGACTTCATGGAGAAGGTCAAGCGCAAGGAGGACGGCATCCGCCTGATGGGCTTCGGGCACCGGGTGTACAAGAACTACGATCCGCGCGCCCGGCTCGTCAAGAAGATCGCCGACGACGTCCTCGAGCGGCTCGGCGTCAACGACTCGCGCCTCGAGCTGGCCATGAAGCTCGAGGAGATCGCGCTGAAGGACGACTACTTCGTCGAGCGCAAGCTCTACCCGAACGTCGACTTCTACACGGGCCTGATCTACAAGGCGATCGGCTTCCCCACCGAGATGTTCACGGTGCTGTTCGCCATCGGCCGCCTGCCGGGCTGGATCGCCCAGTGGGAGGAGATGGTCCACGATCCGGAGACGAAGATCGGCCGCCCGCGCCAGATCTACACCGGTCACGCCGAGCGCACCTACAAGGAGATGGGCGAGCGCACCGGCACCAGCGAGCTGCGCCTGGCCGAGCTGCAGTCCGAGATCGAGAAGCGCGGCTGACGCCTCCCGGCGCCCACGGCATCGCGGACGCGGCCCCGTGGGCGCCGCTCACCGCCCGCTGACGAGCACCACCACCCGGTCGGGATCGCCGCCCTCCGCGGTGGCCCAGCTCGCGGCCTCCTCGCCGGTGACCGCGCGGTCCCAGACCCGCCCCCGGTAGGACACCTGGACCACGCCGTCGTCCGCGGCGCGGGCCACCGCCCAGTTCGCGAGCGCCCAGCCCAGCGGCTCGTCGCCGCCGGTGTCGATCACGAGCGCGGTCGCCCCCGCGCCCTGTGGCAGCTGCGGGGCGACGGACGCGGCCGGGGCGAGGCCCGCGCTGAACCGGCCGCTCTCGACGGAGCGCGGGAACTGGCGCACGAGCTGCTCACGGACCTGCTCGGGGGAGACCGTCGCCCCGACCGGATCCAGGGTGCACACCAGGTTCGGTCCGCTGTGCCCGGTCAGGGCCGAGGCGTAGAGCCGGCCCTCGGTCTCGTGGTCCCGGTAGGCCTCCGGGTGGCCGGAGCGCTGGACCTGCTGGGCGACGTCGTTGATGTCCGCGACCTCGTAGCCCGGGATCGTCTCCAGCACGTCGTAGAACGCGTTGGTGGAGTGGACCGGGTCCTGGATCTCCTCCACGCTGCCCCAGCCCTGCGAGGGACGCTGCTGGAACAGGCCCACCGAGTCGCGGTCGCCGTAGTCGATGTTCTGCAGCTGCGACTCCTGGTACGCGGTCGCCAGCGCGATCGACGCCGCCCGCGGCGGCAGGCCCCGGTCCACGGCCACCGCGCTGATCAGCGCCGCGTTCGCGACCCGGTCCGTGGTGTAGCGGTGGCTGGTGCCCAGGCCCGTCGCCACGCAGGTGCCCTCGTGGGCGGGGGAGCCGTAGCGCTGCAGCGCCACGTAGCTGCCCCCGGCGATGCCCGCGAACAGCAGCACCATCACCAGCGGCACCGCGAGGTGCCGGGTGACGGAGCGCTCCCGCCGCCGGGCACGTCGCCTCGCACGCGCGGCCACCTCGTCCCCGTCTCAGTTCGCGTGCAGCGCGGGATCGAGCTCGACGGTCTGCCCCTCGCGCGCCACCGCCTGCACCACCCCGGTCAGCGAGTGGCGGCGGAACAGCAGGTTCGGCACCCCCGAGAGCTCACGGGCCGCGACCGTGTGCGGCGCCGTGCCCGCCTCGCCCACGAGCTCGACCTTGGTGCCCGCGGTGACGTACAGCCCGGCCTCGACCACGCAGTCGTCCCCGAGCGCGATGCCCACACCGGCCTCGGCGCCCACCAGCGAGCGGCGGCCGATGCTCACCCGCTCGGTCCCGCCCCCGGAGAGCGTCCCCATGGTCGAGGCGCCCCCGCCGATGTCGGAGCCGTCGCCCACGACGACGCCCTGGGAGATGCGGCCCTCGACCATCGAGGCGCCCAGGGTCCCGGCGTTGAAGTTCACGAAGCCCTCGTGCATCACGGTGGTGCCCTCGGCGAGGTGCGCGCCCAGGCGCACCCGGTCCGCGTCTCCGATGCGCACTCCGGTGGGCAGCACGTAGTCCACCATCCGGGGGAAGCGGTCGAGGCCGAGCACGGTCGGGGTGCGGCCGGCGGCGATCAGCCGCAGGCGGGTCTCCTCGAAACCGGCGACCGCGCAGGGGCCCTCGGAGGTCCACACCACGTTGGTGAGCGTGCCGAACAGCCCCTCGAGGTTCAGGGCGTTCGGCGGGACCAGACGGTGGGAGAGCAGGTGCAGGCGCAGGTACGCGTCGGCGGCGTCGATGGGGGCATCGGCCAGGGTGATCGCCCGCGTCACCACCTCCTGGGTGGTGCCGCGCACCTCGTCGTCCCGGGATGCCGCTGCGAGCCGGGCGTGCAACGGAAGCGTCTCGATCCCCGAAGGAGCCTCGCCGAGACGGGGCGAAGGATACCATGCATCGAGGACGCAGCCGTCGGCGCCGACGGTGCTGAGAGCGATGCCCCAGGCCTTGGTCGAGGGGGAGTCCGTTGTCATGGGGAGATTCTAGGAACTCCCGAGCCGCCGCGGCGCCCTCGGTGTGCAGATCGCGGCAGACAGCACAGTGCGAGGGGGCACTTCGTGGCGAGGGGAACGCAGGGGACGGCCGAGGTGAGCGCGGCGGTCCCGCTCCACCGCAACGGGGAGTACCTGCGGTGGCTGGTGGGCGACCTCCTGCTGGACGCCGGCACGGGCATCGGTGCCTTCGCCTTCCCCCTGGTCACCTTCATGGTCACCGGGGAGCTCGGCATCACGGGCCTGGTCGCCCTGGTGCAGGGCCTCGGCGCGCTGGCCGGCCTGATCCCGGGCGGTCTGCTGGCGGACCGCGTCGAACGTCGCCGCCTGCGGCTGCTGGCCGGAGCGACCGGCGCCGTGATCCAGGGCGTGCTCGTCCTCGTGCTGCTGACCGGTGCGGCCGGCGCCGCGCTGCTGGCGACCCTCGCCTTCGCGGACCGGTTCCGCGAGACGCTGCTGGGCAGTGCGTCCAACGC
>CAZHSL010000198.1:0-5339 GCA_964535185.1 uncultured Corynebacterium sp. | reverse complement strand
TTCGTGGTCGGCTCGAACTACCGGGTCGACGGGGGCTCGGTCGCGACGCTCTGAGAGCTGCGCCCGCCCGCCACGGCGATGATCAGGAGGCCCACCAGGGTCAGCAGGGCGCAGGCGAGGAACGTGGCGCGCTGGCCGAGGACGGTCGCCCCGCCGAGCACGATGAGCGGGCCGGAGAGGATCGCGCCCACCCGCCGGGTGTTCATGTACAGCCCGGTGGACAGCCCGGGCCGACGGATCATCTGCTGGAACAGGGTGAGCCCCACCCCGCCGATCCCCGCGAAGCACCAGGCGTTCAGCACCTGCAGCACGATCAGCAGGATCGGCTCGGTCGCCACGGCGACGCCCAGGTAGTAGGCGATCCCGGCCACGCAGCTGGTGAGGATCAGGCCGAGGCTCGAGTGCCGCGTGGTCAGCCGCGCGACGATCATGAGCGCCGGCACCTCGAGGCCGGCGGCGACCCCGAGCGCGACGCCGGCCCACACCACGTCCGCGCCCATCGTCTGCGGCACGTACACGGCCAGGAAGGACATACCGGTCGCATTCGTGGCCTGCAGCAGCACGAACGCGGCGGTGACCAGCACGATGCCCGCAGCGCCGAGGGAGACGTCGTCCTCCTCGTGCGCGGGGGCCGGCGGGGCGCCGGAGGCGAGGGCGGCGCGGTGGCCGCGGATCATGAGCATCGTGGTGCCGATGTTCGCCAGCGCCACCAGGGCGATCGCGAGCAGGATCGCCCGCGGCCCGACCCAGCCGATGACGAGCGTCGCGAGCGGGGGCCCCGCGACCCACGCGACCGAGACGATCGCGCGCGTGTTCACGATCTGCGCGGGTCGCGCCCCGGCATGGCGCAGATGGGCCCACAGAAGCGAGACCCCCACCCCGGCCGGTCCGCCCACCACCACCAGCACGATGGTCACCAGCGGCAGGTTCGTGACCAGGGCCAGCAGCAGCACCAGCAGCACCGTGAGCACGCCGCTGAGCAGCATCGGCCCCAGGTACTCCTGGCGGCGCTCCGCCCAGGCGGGCACCACCAGCGAGGCGAGGAAGCCGCTCGCGTTGTAGATCGCGAGCACCCACCCGATCTCGGTGGTGTCGGCCCCGTAGAGGGTGGCCAGGATCAGCGCGAGAGACGGGCTGAGGAAGGCGATCTGCAGGCCCCACATCAGCGCGGAGGTCGGCACCAGGAGACGGTTCACGGGGGAGAGGTCCTCGGGACGGGGTCGGGAATGGTCCGGGAACTCTATGCGCGATGCCGCCGGAGGAGGGAGGGGCCGCTGATCCGTGTACTGACAGTTCCTCCTCCCCACACGGGACCGGTCCTACCGTGGGCGCATGGATCATCGAACAGCGGTCTCGGACTTCCTGCGCACGCGCAGGGATCGGATCACTCCGGAGCAGGCGGGCATCATCGGCGGCTCCCGCCGTCGTGTGCCCGGCCTGCGCCGCGAGGAGGTCGCGATGCTCGCCGGCGTGAGCGTCGAGTACTACGCGCGGATGGAGCGCGGGGATCTCGCCGGGGTCTCCGCGGAGGTGCTCGACTCCGTCGCACAGGCTCTCCGGCTCGACGAGGCGGAGAGGGACCACCTGGACGATCTGGCCCGCGCGGCCGGGCCTCGCCCGAAGCGCCGGCACAAGAAGGCTTGCGAGATGGGCGTCACTCCGGCCTTCCAGCGCTTCCTCGACGCGGTCACCGGTGCCCCGGTGTGGGTGCGGGACCGCCGGATGGACTTCGTGGCCGCGAACGCACTGGGCCGCGCCCTGTACGCGCCGCTGTTCGAGGACCCCTCCGGCCGGGCGAACACTGCACGGTTCACCTTCCTCGATCCCGCCGCCCGCCTCTTCTTCCCCGACTGGGAGGCGAACGCGGACGGCATCGTGGCGACCATGCGCACCTACGCCGGGCAGAACCCGTTGGACAAGGGGCTGACGGACCTGATCGGCGAGCTCGTCACCCGCAGCGACGCCTTCCGACAGCGCTGGTCCGTGCACGACGTGCGCCACCACCGCGCCGGAGCGAAGCGGATCCACCACCCCGTGGTGGGGGATCTCGAGCTCAGCTACGAGGCGATGGGCCTGCCCGCGAACCCGCACTGGTTCATGTTCGCCTACACCGCGGAGCCCGGCAGCCCCACCGAGGAGCGGATCCGGCTGCTCGGCAGCCTCGCCGCCACCGACGAGGACATCTCACCCAGGAGCACGACATGACCATCACCCTCACCCTGAACAATGGCGTCCGGATGCCCGCGCTGGGCTTCGGCGTCTTCCAGACCCCGCCGGAGGAGACGGTCTCCGCGGTCGCCGAGGCGCTGCGCGTCGGGTATCGCCTGATCGACACCGCCGCCGCCTACGGCAACGAGCGCGAGGTGGGCGAGGCCCTCCGCGGCGCCGAGCTGGACCGCTCCGAGGTGTTCCTCGAGACGAAGCTGTGGATCACGGACTACGGCTACGACGGCGCCCTGCGCGGCTTCGACAAGAGCGCGGGAAAGCTCGGCGTGGACCAGATCGATCTGCTCCTGCTGCACCAGCCGGTGCCCACCGACTTCGCACGCACCCTCGGCGCGTACAGGGCGCTCGAGTCCCTTCTGGCCGACGGGCGGGTGCGCGCGATCGGCATCAGCAACGTGATGCCCGATGTGCTGGATCGTCTGCTCGCGGAGACCTCGGTCGTCCCGGCAGTCAACCAGGTCGAGGTGCACCCCTACTTCACCCAGGCCGACGTGCAGGCGGCCGACGCCGAGCACGGCATCCTCACCCAGGCCTGGTCCCCGATCGGCGGCATCACCAGCTACCGCGGTGACAGCCCCCGCTCCACCTTCGAGGACCCCGTGCTCGGCGAGATCGCCGAGGCGCACGGCAGGACACCGGCGCAGGTGATGGTGCGGTGGCACCTCCAGCAGGGGCGCTCCGCGATCCCGAAATCCGTCCGGCCCGAGCGCATCGCGGAGAACTACGACGTGTTCGGGTTCGAGCTCACTGCGGACGAGCTCGCACGGATCGACGCGCTGGACACCGGCGTACGCGGCGGGCCGGATCCCGCGTCGATCACCCCCGAGGCCTTCTCCCGCGAGATCCCGGAGGCGTGAGCTCCGCCTCCGCTCGGGGCCGTTCGGCCTCGACTGCCGCGATCCAGGGCTGCGCCGCGTCCCCCGCCGGGATGGAGGCGAGGCCGATCCAGAGGGTGAGCGCCTCGAGCCAGGCCTGCTCCTCGGCGCTGAGGGGACGGAGCCGCTCATAGCCCTCGCGCAGCGCCCGACGGGCGGGGAGGGGCGTCGGGCGCCAGTCGCGGAACAGGGTCCCGAGCAGCACGCTCGTCTGCGCGAGCTCCGCGACCCGGTGATCGGTGCGGACCTCGTCGAGGTCCAGCACGGCGGCGACCCCTCCGTCGCGCAGGAGGAGGTTCGCGGCGCGCACGTCCCCGTGGACGAGCTGCGGGAGATCTACGAGGTCCGGCAGGGTCTCGACGAGGGCGGCGAGCCGGGCCGACGCGGCCGGGGCCCGGTCGTGGTCGCGGCCGCCCAGCCAGGTGAGCACCCGCTCACGCAGCGGGCGCGGCGGTGGCCCGTCCAGGGCCGGGACGTGCAGCCTACCGAGGGCGTCGTGCAGCCGGGCGAGGCAGGTGCCGACGGTGCGGACGGCGTCGAGGTCGGTCACATCGAGCCAGGTCCCGGCGATCTCGGGGAGCACCGCGACCGACAGCGGCCCGGCCGGGCCGTCGACGACCGCGCGCACGGTCGTCCCGTCCGGTGCGGGGAGCGGAGCGGCGACCGGGATCCCCTGCTCCGCGAGCGCGGCGAGCAGGGAGGTGGTCGCCTCGAGCCGGCGGAACAGCCGCTCCTCGCAGGACCATTTCACCACCAGGTCTCCGCGGTCGGTGCTCACCCAGGCGATGGCGTTGTGGTCGCTGATCACGAGGCGTCGGCAGGTATGGACGGCGAGGCCCCACTGCGTGCGGAGGGAGGCGGCGAGCCAGTCGGCCGCGCCCTCGAGGTCCTCGAAGCCGAAGCGCTCGCGCAGCGCCGCGTCCTCGTCGGCGCTCTCCCACAGCAGCGAGAGGCCGGGCGGGAGGTCGGCAGGGGCCGGTGAGACCATGGCGGGGTTCTCTCGATCGGGTCCGGGTGTCTTCCGAGGGCGGGCGGTGGGGCGCGCCGACTGTGAGCCCGTCACTGTACGGCAGCACGGCGGCGAGGGCCCTTGTTCCCGAGAGAGGCCCGGATGCCTCGAATACGCTGGCCGGACAGCGACGTTCCGCAGGTCGCGGGCGCCGACATCCTGTCGAAGGGATCACCTCATGGCACGCACCATCCTCGTCACGGGAGCCGCCTCGGGCATCGGGAAGGCCACCGCCGAGCTCCTCGAGTCCGCGGGCGACGCCGTCCTGCGCGTCGACCTGCGCGAGGGGGACGTCACCGGCGACCTCTCGGATCCGGAGCAGATCGACCGCGTCGCCGCCGAGATCGCCCAGCGCACCGGCGGGGTGCTCGACGGCCTGGTCGCCAATGCAGGCGTCTCCGCTCCCTCGGAGCTGTCGGTGAGGATCAACTACCTCGGCACCGTGCGCCTCATCGAGGCGCTGCGCCCGCAGCTCGCCGCGTCCGACGCCCCACGCATCAGCGTCACCACCTCGGCCGCGACCCTGCAGGGCAACGACCCCGAGCTGGTGGACCTGCTGCTGGCCGGCGACGCCGAGGCCGCGGTCGCCCGCGGCGCCGCCCTCGCCGCCCAGGGGCCGGAGGCCGGCTACGCGAACTACTCCAGCTCCAAGCGGGCCATCTCCCGCTGGATCCGCCGCGCCGCCCCGACCGCCGAGTACGCGGGCGCGGGCATCGGCCTGAACGGCGTGGGCCCCGGCCAGGTGCGCACCGGCATGACCACCGAGCTCTTCTCCACCGAGGAGGGGCGGAAGATGGCCGACGACGCCATGCCCGCCCCCTACAACGGGATCGCCGACGCCGAGCACATCGCGGCCGTGCACGCGTTCCTGGTTTCGGCCGCGAACGCGCGCATGACCGGCCAGGTCCTCTTCGTCGACGGCGGCTTCGACGCGCTGCGCCGCGGGGACGACATCTGGCAGAGCGTCTGAGCCGGGTCCGCTCAGCGGCGCGGGCTCTTCCGCACCCGCTTGTGGGTGCCGTCGCACCAGGGCTTGATGCCCGAGCCGCCGCAGCGGCACACGGCGCTGACCGGCCGCGTGGTGCGGTGCTCGTTGCCGTCCTCGTCCTCGATCACGTGCTCGCCGCGCAGCAGCATCGGCCCGCCCGGGCAGAGGATCACGTCGGGGTGCTCGTCGGGGGCCTGCCCGCGCAGCTGCTGCTCGAGGTCGGCCTCGAGCCGGCGGCGCA
>CAZHSL010000197.1:0-5499 GCA_964535185.1 uncultured Corynebacterium sp. | reverse complement strand
GTCCGGGACGAGAACCTGCGCGGCGCCGTGCTCGGCCTCGACTCCGAGACCACCCCGGCGGACCTCTACGCCGGCACCCTCGAGGGCGTCGCCCTCGCCCTCTCCCACGCGCTCGACCCCGCCGATCGCGATCGCGTGCTGCCCGTCGTCGGCGGGGGAGCGGCCTCCGCTCCCTGGCGGCGGATCCTCGCGGACGTCACGGGCCGGCCCGTGCTCCACACGGACGCGACGGAGGCGACGCTTCTCGGTGCCGCGCTGGCCGCCGCCGAGGCCCTCGGCCTGGATCACCACCTGAGTCCGCTCGCCGCGCAGGGCGGTGAGCTCGTCACGCCCGATCCGTCCGCTGCCACGGCGTATGCGACGCTCCGGTCCGCGCACCGGCGGCTGTATGACGCGGTGGCGGCCACGACCTGCTGAGCCCGTCCCGTCCGGGGAGAGGCGAGCACGTCTCCACCATGCGTTGGTGGGCCGGCACCTGGACTTCTCCTCCCCAGCGCCCGTCCGTCCACACGCCAGCGGTCGGGATCGCAGCCGACGAGCCCGCCCGCCACGATCGGCTCATGACGATCTTCGAACAGTCCGCCGAGCAGTTCTCTTCGCTCGACCCCGAGTGGGGGCCACGTCCCACGGAGGTCGATGCGCCTGACGCGCCGTCCACGCCCACCCGTGTCTGGTTCCTGGGGGAGGGCCCTCTGCCGCGGGAGGAGCCCAGCGATCCCGCCGGGCTGGAGACGATGCGCCGCGAGGCTGCGGAGCTCCCGCTCCTCGCCGAGCTCCGGTATGCCCTGGACCTGATCGGTGACGGCTTGCGGGTCAAGCGCGGCGGAGACCCGTACGTCTCCGACGTGAGGGAGTTCGAGCGTCGCCGGGGTGCCCGCATCCCTCGGCACGAGGCACCCTGCTCGCCGACCTTCCCCGAGCTGATCGATCTGCTCCGAACGCTGGGCTGGGTGGAGAGCGAGGAGCGCCGACTGCGGCGCGTCCAGGGAAGTGCCGCCGAGGCCGCTCTCGACCCCGAGACGGAGGGGCACCTGGACGCGGTCCGCGGCGTGATCCGCGAAGGAGTCCGGCGTGCGCAGGCCCGGCCCTGGTGGCTCATGGCGACCACCGAGGAGCACACCCTCCGTGACGCGCTGCTCATCGCGACCACCGAGGAGGGACTCCTGCTGCCCTGGGCGCCGAGCGCGACGGGCTTCCATCATTGCCGGGACCACTCCTGGTTCCTGGTGGAACTGCTCGGCCATCCCCGCATCCAGGACATCCCCCTCGATCTGGAGACCGGGCACGTGCCCCCACACGTCCTCGCGGAGCTCGCCGCCTGCCGGGAACGCATGAGCGGTCTCGTCGAGTGGGGGCTGGTCACCCGCGCCGAGTGGGAGGAGCAGCACCGCACCGCGGGGTACTGCCGTTTTCGAGCCCCGCTGCTGATGCGTGGGGCGCTGGCAGGGTGGGGGTGAGCGCACGGGCGGGCCGACCGGGCAGTGTCGAGGTGCCGCGGAAGGCGTACGCGGCGCCGGAGATGGTCGAGGAGTTCGGCTGATCCTCAGCGCCGCCAGAAGAAGCAGTGCTCGACCCCGCTCGGCGCGGTGATCTTCTCGAGGTGGAAACGGTCCTCGAGCTCCTCCGGCGCCTCCCACAGCCCCAGCCCGTGCCCGTACTTGATCGGTGCGATCGCCACGTGCAGCTCATCGATCAGGTCGGCGTCGAGGAACTCGCGCACCGTCGTGACCCCGCCGCCGATCCGCACGTCCTGGCCGTCGGCGAGCTCGAGCGCGCGCTCGAGGGCGGTGGCGGGGGAGGCGTCGAGGAAGTGGAAGGTGGTCTCGCCGACGGTGAGCGGCTCCCGCTCGTGATGGGTGAGCACGACGACGGGCGTGTGGAAGGGCGGCTCCTCGCCCCACCAGCCGATCCAGCCGTCGTCGGTCCAGGGGCCGCGCTGGGGGCCGAACTTGTGCCGGCCCATGATCTCCGCCCCGATACCGCGCGCGAAGTCCCGGGTCAGATGATCCTCGAACCCGCGCGAACCGCCGGGTTCGGTGCGTCCGGGGAAGCTCGCGGTCTCGAACGCCCAGCTCATCAGGACCATGGGGTCGACGTGCCCGAAGGGCCGTTCGAGGGTCTGCTCCTCGCCGGCGCCGATGCCGTCGAGGGAGACGCCGAAGTTCTGCACACGCACGCGCGGAGTCATGGGGGAGTCCTCTCGGAGGGGATCTCCATGGTGCGCCCCGCAGCGGCGGGTGTCACCAGTGCTGCGCAGAGAGATCCTCGCAGCGGCGCGCATACGACGGGAGCCGGGCGACGGGCGGCGGCCCGTCCAGCTCACCGGCGGTCGGGAGCCGGGATCGACAAGGCGATGGTGGCCTGCTGGTTTTCCGGTGAATCCTCCGGGACCAACGACAGCAGGCGCGTGAGCTGCTCACGCAATGCTCTGATCTCCTGAGCGGGGCGGGTCTTCGGAGCCTGCATCGCATGCACCAGGAGCCGTAGCGAGAGCACGCAGACCGCGACCGACGGTCGCTCGCGCTCCCAGACGCTGACGTGCGGGATCACTATCTGCAGCGCATCTGCCGCGGCGCGGAGCTCTCCTGCGTTCAGATACTGGCCGGCGAGCTGGTTCGCGTCGATGCCCACCTCGGGGTGCTCGTCCCCGTAGAGCTCTCGATCGATCGCGAGCGCCTCCTCCAACGCGTCGATCGCTGCGTGAGGATCCGTGGTGGCATTGGCCTGAGCGACCAGGAGCGAAGACATCTCCACCGTCGTCGGGCCGATCCGGCGCTGGATGCTCAGCGCAGGGGCGAGCACCTCGCGCGCCTCCTCGAGCAGAGCGGGGGTGAACGGATCCTCCTGCATCGCCTGTGCGGTGAGCGCCCGGGCCAGGTGCATGCGCGGCTGGACGCTGTAGCCGTGCTCAGGCAGCTCCGACTCGTACAGGGAGATCGCGCGGCGCAGATGCTCCGCCGACTCTGTGAGCTCCCCCGCCTCGATGAGGGCTTGGCCGAGGTCATTGAGGTCCCGGGCAGTGAATTGGGAGTCTGGTCCGGTCTCGGCCGTATCGATCTCCAGTGCCCGGCGGGCATACCGGATCGCCGCAGGGACATCCTCCAGATCGAGTGCCGCACGGGATGCGGAGGAGAGGTACTCCGCTCTCGAGGTCGGGGAGATGCCGGGAGAGTCCGCGAGCGCGAGGAGAGCATTCACCCGCTCGCTCGGAGGCAGGGCGGGAATGCTGAACTTCGTCGCGATGGCCCGGATCTCGGGGTCGCCCAGGCTCGCCTTGACCGCGTCCTGCGCGTACCGCGCCGCCCCCTGCACATCTTCGAAGTACTCCCGGCAGCGCGCCAGCGTCAGCAGGGCCTGGACGAGGGTCTCCTGCACGGCGTCAGCTCCCGCATCGTCACCCGCGAGGAGCTCGAGGGCCTCGTGGGCGCTCTGCTCGGCGCCGGAGAGGTCCCCACGCTGGTAGAGGACTCCGGCTTCCGTGGCGAGGAGCCGTGCAGGGAGCGTCTCCTCGGGAGCGCCGGCGAGGAGGCTGCGGGCCCGTTCGAGCTGGCGATCCGCCGTATGCCCCAGACCGTAGATGCTCATCTGTCTGGCCAGCGCCAGCAGAGCACTGAACTCGACAGGCGCCGCCGCGGCGGAGACCCGGTGCAGGGACTCGGCGACCCGGGCGTACTCGTGCAGCTGGAGCGTCTCCGCCTGCCATGCCTCCGCCCCGAGCACGTCGAAGGCGCTCTGTGAGAGGGCGTCGATCACGTGGGCGTCGCTCCTGCGCACCACCACCGACGCGATGAGCCCGTGGCAGCGGATTCGCTCCTCGGCGGCGTCCACGAGCCCCATCTCACGCAGCGGGCGCAGCCCCTCGAGGAACGCGGTCCGGCTCTCCGCCACCGCGAACTGGGCGAGGTCGCGGCGGCGCAGGGTCCCGCCGGCGAGGGAGAGAGCCACCAACAGCCGCTCGGCGGGACTTCCGGTGATACTCGCCAGCGCGGTGGTGACGACGGTGGTGAAGGTGCGGGGGTAGTGCTCGCCGAGGGGCTCGTCGAGCACCTCGTCGGGGGTCTCCTCGAGCAGGGCGAGGACGTCCTCCTCGGTGGCGCCGGTGGCGGCGAGGTAGCGGCACACGGTCGCGACCGCCAGCGGGTTCGCGTCACACGCCTCGACGATCGTCTCGAGCGAGGCCTCCAGGCCGGTGCCGCCGAGGGCGTCCTCGGCGATGTCGAGCATCAGCTCCCGGTCGGCGGCGCCGAGGGTGAGGAGTGTGTCGGGGTCCGCGCCCAGTGACGACCGCGAGGTGGTGAGCGTCCGGACCGACCTGATTCCGCTCGGGATCAGGCCCTCGCCCGTCCGGCCGGCGTCGTCCAGGACGATCAGCCAGGTGCCGTGATGGGCCAGCAGGTGCTTCACCTGCCCCACCACGTCCTCGCCCGGGGCGAGGCCCCGCTCGAGGCACAGCTCGACACAGGAGGCCTCGAGCGCCTCGCGGGAGGAGCAGTCCATCCACCACACCGAGAGCTGGGGATCCGCGTCGTGGGCTCGGTCCGCCACCATGCGGGCGACGACGCTCTTCCCGGATCCGGGGCCTCCCGCGAGGTGTGCGGCGCCGTGTCGGGCGAGGCGGTCCTCGACGGTCTGGACGGCGGGGCGGCCATGGACTCTCCGCGGGTGCGGGTGCTTCCACAGGTTCGAGAACGGGCCGCTGTTCAGGGGAGGCGACGACTGGGCAGCGGTGGCTGAGGGGCTGGTCAGCATCGAGACGGTCACGGCATTGGTGAGCTTGCTGTCGGGGCGTTTCGCCTCGGCGGTGATCTCCGCGCTGTATTGCGTGCATGCCGTACGGCAGAACTCGTCGAGGTCCGCCGCGCCCCAGTGGACCGTTGAAGCGGTCAGCACCTCGCGCAACGCTGCTGTCCACGTCCTGCGCCACTCAGGATCACCGAGATCCGTGGAGAGCAGGGCAGCGATCCGTGCGTCCTTCTTCGCGATCGCCCGGATGAGGAGGGTGGGGATCGCCTCCGCATTCAGCTCCTGGTCACGGCTCGCCCGCTCGAAGGCCCGCTCGAGGCACTTCCACAGCGTGTTGCGCAGCTTGACGGGGAGCAGAGCGGGTTGGAGCACGGCGTTCGCAGCGCTGGCAGCGCTCGAGGCAGTTCCGAGATCCACGTCACGAGAGTACAGCGCATGACCGGGCATCCGGAGAAGGGGCGGGGAGGCGGCGGCGGGGTGCCCGACCGGCCGCCCGCGCCGGTCTGTCGACCTGGGCCGATGCAGCGACCCTCCGTGGTCGGTGCTACACTCCTGCATGGAAACGTTTCCATCAGTGTGGATGTGAGGAGCCGCCGATGTCTCGACCCACCATCAAGCACATCGCCGCCGAGGCCGGGGTCGCGCTCGGCACGGCCTCCCGCGCCCTGTCCGGCAACGGCTCCGTCGCGTCCGAGACCCGTGAACGGGTGCTCGCCGCCGCGCAGCGGCTGAACTACATCCCCAACGCCCAGGCCC
>CAZHSL010000196.1:0-5513 GCA_964535185.1 uncultured Corynebacterium sp. | reverse complement strand
CCGGTGATCGCGAGCATCTCGCGCATGCCCGGCCCGCCCTTGGGGCCCTCGTAGCGGATCACCACCACGTCGCCGTGGGTGATCGTGCCGTCGTTCAGGGCGTCCAGCGCATGCTGCTCGCGCTCGAAGACCCTCGCAGTGCCCTCGAAGACGTCCTCCTCGAACCCGGCGGACTTCACCACCGCGCCCTCCGGGGCGAGCGAGCCGCGCAGGATCGTGATCCCGCCGGTCGGGGCGATCGGCGCCGAGGCGGGGCGCAGCACCGTCCCGTCGGCCGGACGCGGAGCGAGCACCTCGAGGTTCTCGCCGATCGTGCGGCCGGTGACGGTCAGGCAGTCGCCGTCCAGCAGGCCCTCGTCCAGCAGCGTCTTCATCACCACCTGGATCCCGCCCACATGGTCGACGTCGTTCATCACGTAGCGGCCGTAGGGCTTGAGGTCCGCGAGGTGGGGGACCTGCGCCCCGATGCGGGCGAAGTCCTCGAGGGTCAGGTCCACGTCCGCCTCGTGGGCGATCGCCAGCAGGTGCAGCACCGCGTTCGTGGAGCCGCCGAATGCCTGGACCACCGCGATCGCGTTCTCGAAGGCGGCCTTGGTCATGATGTCGTGGGAGGTGTGGCCCCGGCGCAGCATCCCCACCACGGCCTCGCCCGCCGCGCGTGCGTCGGCATCGCGGCGGCGGTCGGCCGACGGGGGAGTGGCCGAGCCGGGGATCGACATCCCGATCGCCTCGGCGACCGTCGACATGGTGTTCGCGGTGTAGTACCCGCCGCAGGCCCCTTCGCCGGGGCAGATGGAGCGCTCGATGCGGCCGACGTCCTCGCGGCTCATCAGCCCGCGGGCGCAGGCGCCGATCGCCTCGAAGCCGTCGATGATGGTGACGTCCTTCTCCTCCCCGGTGGAGAGGTTCACCCGGCCCGGCATGATCGTGCCGGCGTAGACGAACACGCTGGCCAGGTCCAGGCGGGCGGCCGCCATCAGCATCCCCGGCAGGGACTTGTCGCAGCCGGCCAGCAGCACCGAGCCGTCGAGCCGCTCCGCGCTCATCACCGTCTCGACGCTGTCGGCGATCAGGTCGCGGGAGACGAGCGAGTAGTGCATGCCGTCGTGCCCCATCGAGATGCCGTCGGAGACGGAGATGGTGCCGAACTGCAGCGGGTACCCACCACCGGCGTGCACACCCTCCTTCGAGGCCTGTGCGAGGCGGTCCAGCGAGAGGTTGCAGGGGGTGATCTCGTTCCAGGAGCTCGCGATCCCGATCTGCGGCTTGTCCCAGTCCGCATCGCCCATCCCCACAGCGCGGAGCATGCCGCGGGAGACGGTCGCGCCGAGCCCGTCGGTGACCTGACGGCTGCGCGGTTTGACGTCCGGGGCCGAGAACGTGGCGTCGGGGGCGGGGGCGGAATCATCGTCAGCGGTCATGGATCGACTCTATGCCCCGGCCGCGGAGCGGGGGAAGGGCGCCGCTGCCAGGCCGTGACGACCGCGGGCTCCCTCGTACGCGGCGGTCTGCGGCGGCCGCCAGTCCTCGAGCGCCGCCTCGTCGATCCTGAAGACCTCCACGCCGAGCGGGTGGCAGTGCGCGAGCTGCTCCTGGGTACTCGCCGCGCCGGGCCCCCACATGCGCACCGAGAGATCGCCGCCCGGGCAGGTGGACAGCGCGCAGAGCAGGTCGATCTCGGCGAAGAACTCGAAGTGGTCGCCGGGGCGGGCGGGGCAGGCGTCCATGAAGTACTCGCCGTCGGCGTTCAGCCCCGCGAACTGGAAGACGTTGAGCACGTCGTGGACGTCGTACTCGGTCAGACCGTGCCCCAGGACCGCCCGCGTCAGGTTCGAGTGGCAGTGGTGGTCGTCGTCGACGCCGGTCAGCAGCCGGTTGATGTAGGGGTCGCAGCGGGTGCCCAGCAGGTCGTGGATGACCTCGGCGTCCGGGTGGCCCGCGAGCGTGTCCGCGACGACCGTGGCCAGGGGCCGCAGGTGCGGGAGGGTCGACCAGAAGCGGTCGTGCGTGGTCATCGAGGAGCGGTGCAGCTGCCGGGTCCGGGCCGCCCAGAAGCGCTCGCGCGGGTTGTGCAGGTTCCACATGTTCAGGTCGCCCACCTGCGGTCCCTCGACGGAGGAGAGGCGCACGATCGAGCCGGCCGGCACCTCCCAGGCCCTGCCGGAGCGGATCGGGATCTCGAACCGCGCGATGCTGGTGCGCTCGGCACGGGCGATGCGGTCGTACAGCGCGGTGTCGAGATCGAGCGGCCCGCCCGGGTCGGACCGGTAGGCGGCCGGCTGCGTGTACTGCCGGGTCATGATCCTCCTTCGTGCGCTCCTCCGCGGTGCGGGGCCGTGCGCGCCGGCTCAGGCGCCGGGCACCGGTCGCTCGTCCGGGCCGGAGTACTCCGACAGCGGGCGGATCAGCGCATTCGCGGCGCGCTGCTCCATCACGTGGGCGGTCCAGCCCGTGACCCGCGCGGCGATGAACAGCGGGGTGAACAGCTCGGTGTCGAAGCCCATCAGGTGGTAGGTGGGCCCTGCGGGGTAGTCGAGGTTGGGTTTGATGCCCTTGGCCTCGTCCATCGCCTGCTCCAGTCCGTTGTACAGGCCCAGGATCTCCTCGCGGCCGAAGTGGGCGATCATCGCGTCCATCGCCTGCTTCATGGTGGGCACCCGGGAGTCGCCGTGCTTGTAGACGCGGTGGCCGAAGCCCATCACCTTCTTCTTCTGGGCGAGCGCGTCCTCCATCCATGCCTTCGCTCGGGCCTTCGCCTCGGCCTCGGACTCCTCGGGACGGATGCCGAGCTCGTCGAAGGTGTGCATGACCGCCTCGTTGGCACCGCCGTGCAGCGAGCCCTTCAGCGCGCCGATCGCGCCGGTGACGGCCGAGTGCAGGTCCGAGAGCGTCGAGGTGATGACGCGGGCGGTGAACGTGGAGGCGTTGAAGGAGTGCTCGGCGTACAGCACCATCGAGATGCGGAAGGCGTCGACCACCTCGGGGGCGGCCTCCTCGCCGAAGGTCATGAACAGGAAGTTCCGGGCGTAGTCGAGGTCCTCGCGCGGCGGGATCGGCTCGGTGGGGCCGCCCGCGCGCCGGCGCCGCTGCTCGTAGGCGATCACCGCCGGCAGCTGGGCGAACAGGCGCCTGGCCTTCTCGAGCTCCGCCTCGGGGGAGGAGTCCTCCGCAGCCGGGTCCAGCGCGCCCAGGAGGGACACGGCGGTGCGCACCGTGTCCATCGGGTGGCAGTCGACCGGCAGGCTGTCGATCGCGGCCTTGACCTCGGGGCGCAGGTCGCGATGGGCGCGCTCGTGACGGACGGCCTCGGCCAGCTCCTGCTCGTCGGGCAGCTCGCCCGTCCACAGCAGGTGCGCGACGGCCTCGAACGGCTGGGTCGCGGCCAGCTGCGGCACCGGGTAGCCGCGGTAGAGCAGGGAGTTCGTCTCGGGGTTGACCTTCGAGATGGCGGTGACGTCGGCGACCACCCCGTTCAGGCCCTTGCGGATCTCGTTCTCGCTCATGTCTCGCTCCTGGGGTCGACATCGGTGTCGGTCGTGGTGGGTGTGCGGTGGGCGTCGGGCACCTCGAAGTCGAAGACCGAGGTGTCGAATCGGTTGTAGGACTCATAGTCCACCAGCTCGTAGAGCCGGGCGCGAGTGAGCATCTCGGGCACGTGCGATTCCTGGGTCCCTTCCTCGAGGATCGTCTCCAGCACCCGTTCGGCCGCGCCCATGGCGGTGCGCAGCAGGGTGACGGGGTAGATGACCATCGCCGCGCCCGCCTCGGCCAGCTGCGCGCGGGTGAACAGCGCGGACTTCCCGAACTCGGTCATGTTCGCCAGCACCGGCACGTCCAGTGCGGCGCACACCCGCTCGAACTCCGTCAGGTCCCGCAGCGCCTCGGGGAAGATCGCATCGGCGCCCGCGTCGACCAGCGCCTTCATCCGGTCGATCGCGGCGTCCAGCCCGTCGGTGGCGCGCAGGTCGGTGCGGGCCATCACCAGGAAGTCCGCGTCCCGTCGACCGTCGACGGCGGCGCGGATGCGCTGGGCGGCGGTGGGCAGGTCCACCATCGTCTTGCCGTCGAGGTGGCCGCAGCGCTTGGGGTTGACCTGGTCCTCGATGTGGCAGCCGGCCAGGCCTGCGTCCTCGAGCTCCTGGATCGTGCGGGCCACGTTCATCGGCTCGCCGAACCCGGTGTCCGCATCGATCAGGCAGGGCAGGTCGGTGGAGCGGGCGATCTGGGCGCCGCGCCCGGCGACCTCGCTGAGGGTGGTCAGGCCGACGTCCGGCAGCCCCAGCTCGTTCGCGATCACGGCCCCGGAGACGTACACCCCGGGGAAGCCCTTCTCCTCGATGAGCTTCGCCGAGAGCGGGGTGAAGGCGCCGGGGAACGGCTGTGCCGCGCCGGGGGTGAGCAGGGCGCGCAGGTCCTGGCGCTTCTGGGCCGGGGTCCTCGTGCTCGAGAGCATCAGAACAGTCCCTTCGGGCCGGCCGACGCGTCGACCACGCCGGGGGCGGCCTGGATGTTGAGCCGGCCGAGCTCGCCGGCGGGCAGATGGGCGAGCTGCGCCGCGGCGTCGAGGAAGCGGTCGATCTCCTCGGGTTCGACCAGGCCCTGGGCGAGGGAGCGGAACTTGTGCTCGTACTGCTCGCGGCCGAAGGGCCGGGCGCCGAGCGGGTGGGCATCCGCCACGGCGATGCTGTCCTCGATGACGGTGCCGTCGGTGAGGGTGATGACCACGGCGCCGCCGAAGGCCTTCTCCGTGAGGTCCTGGGAGTGGTACCGGCGGGTCCACTCCGGATCCTCCTCGGTGGTGACCTTGTGCCACAGCGCCACGGTGTCCGCCCGTGCGGCGCGCTCGGGTGCGTAGGAGCTCGTGTGGTGCCAGGTGCCGTCCTGCAGGGCGACGGTGAAGATGTACGGGATCGAGTGGTCGAGGGTCTCGCGCGAGGCCGTCGGATCGTACTTCTGGGGGTCGTTCGCGCCCGAGCCGATCACGTAGTGGGTGTGGTGGGAGGTGCGGATCAGGATCGAGGCGACGTTGCCCGGATCGGTGGCCTCCGGATGCTCGGTGCGGAGCTTGCGCGCCAGATCGATCCAGGCCTGCGCCTGGTACTCGGCCGAGTGCTCCTTGGTGTACGTGTCCAGGATGGAGCGCTTGGACTCGCCGGCCTCCGGCAGCGGCACCGTGTAGCGGGCGCCCGGGCCGTCGAGCAGCCAGGCGATCACGCCGTCCTCGCCCTCGTAGATCGGCACGGGGGAGGTCTGGCCTCGCATGGCACGGTCCGCGGCCTCGACCGCCATCTTCCCGGCGAACGCGGGGGCATGGGCCTTCCAGGTGGAGATCTCCCCCTTGCGGGACTGGCGGGTGGCGGTCGTGGTGTGCAGCGCCTGGCCGATCGCCTGGAACACCGTCTCGGTGTCCAGTCCCAGCAGGGTGCCGATGCCCGCCGCGGCCGACGGGCCCAGGTGGGCGACGTGGTCGATCTTGTGCTCGTGCAGGCAGATCGCGCGCACCAGGTCCACCT
>CAZHSL010000195.1:0-5515 GCA_964535185.1 uncultured Corynebacterium sp. | reverse complement strand
GCGGCGCTCGCCGTCCTGACCGTGCTGAGCGTGCTGCTGTGCGTGGGGATCGGCCCGGTGCCGCTCGCCCCCGGCACGACCCTCGCGGTCATCGGCGAGCATCTGGGCCTCGCGCCGGCGAGCACCGCGGACCCGTCGGCCGAGGCGATCGTCTGGTCGGTGCGCGTGCCCCGGGTGCTGATGGGCGCCGCCGTCGGCGCCTGCCTCGCGATCAGCGGCGCCGCGCTCCAGGCGATGGTGCGCAACATGCTCGCCGACCCCTACATCCTCGGCGTCTCCGGCGGTGCCTCCACCGGGGCGGCGGCCGCGATCCTCTTCGGGTTCGGGGCGGCGCTGGGCGACTACGCGCAGTCGGTGCTGGCCTTCCTGGGCGCGCTCGGCGCCGCGCTGCTGGTGTTCGTCATCGCCCGCGCCGGCGGCCGGGTCACCTCGCTGCGGCTGCTGCTGTCCGGGGTGGCCGTGGGGTACGCGCTCACCGCGGTGACGAACCTGCTGATCTTCTCCTCCGACTCCGCCGAGGGCTCCCGCTCGGTGATGTTCTGGATGCTGGGCTCGCTCTCCCTCGCCCGCTGGAACGCGTTCCTGCTGATCGCCGTGCTCTCCGCACTGCTCGGCACCGTCCTCATGCTCACCGGTGCGCGGGTGCTCGATGCGCTCAGCGCCGGGGACGAGATCGCGCACGGCCTGGGCATCGCCCCGGACCGGGCCCGGGTCGCCTTCCTGCTGCTGGTCTCGCTGTGCACTGCGGCCGCGGTCGCCGGAGCGGGCGCGATCGGCTTCGTGGGCCTGGTGATCCCCCACCTGGCGCGCCGGCTCGTCGGCGCCCGCCACCGGGTGCTGATCCCGGCCGCCGCCCTGCTCGGCGCGCTGTTCCTGCTCTGGGCCGACGCCTTCGCCCGCGTGGTGATGCAGCCCCAGGAGCTGCCGATCGGCGTGATCACCGCCGCCATCGGCGCCCCCTTCCTGCTGGTGCTGGTGCGCCGCCTGCACACCCGGAAGGGCTGAGCACCAGTCGCCGCGACCGCCCCGCCCACCGCCGGTCCGCCCCCGCACCGTCCGGCACACCCCGCACACCCCAGACGAAGGAGCCCCATGGCACCCGCCGCCGCACACCGCCCGCCCCGCATCGGCCGACGCACCGCTCTCGCAGGGCTCGTCGGCCTGGTCGGCCTCACCGCTGCCTGTGGAGACAGCACCGGGGGCGCCGGCGGCACCGGGACGGGCGGGGAGGGCTTCCCGCTCGAGATCCCGAACTGCGAGGAGACGCTGCGCTTCGACGCCCCGCCGGAGCGGATCGTGCTGCTGGAGTCGGCGCCGGTGACCACGCTCGACGGGATCGGGGTGCTGGACCGGGTGGTCTCCCGCGCCGGGGCCTTCCCGCCCGGCTACTACGACGAGGACCTGGCCGCCCGGATGGAGGAGATCCCGGCGCTGTCGGAGGACATCGACGCCTCCGGCCACCTGCAGATCAGCCAGGAACTGGTCATCGCGCAGGAGCCGGACATCGTCTTCGGCATGCCCGACGGCGTGACCCGCGAGGCGCTCGCCGACGTCGGCGCGCAGGTGGTGGTCCAGGACGTCTTCTGCGGCACCGACGGAAAGCGGGCGAGCTTCGAGACCCTCCACGCCACGATCGAGGAGTACGGGCGGATCTTCGCCCGCGCCGCCGAGGCGGACTCCCTGATCACCTCGCTGAAGGAGCGGGTCGCGGCCGTCTCGGAATCCGCCGCCGCGCTGGAGACCGCGACCGCGGCGGTGCTGTACCCCTCGGTCGGGGGCGGGCCGCTGTACACCTACGGCGCCGGCTCCATGGCGACCGCGCAGCTGGACGCGCTCGGCATCGAGAACGTCTTCGCGGACACCCCCGACCGGGTGTTCGAGATCAGCGCCGAGCCGCTGCTAGCCGCGGACCCGGACGTGCTCGTGGTGCTCCATCAGAGCGACGGCGACGGCAGCGACCTGGTCGCCGAGATGATCGCGCAGGACCAGCTCTCGAGCCTGCGCGCCGTCCAGGAGGACGCGCTGCTGCCGCTGCTGTTCAACTTCGCCGAACCCGCCTCGCCGCTGGTGGTCGACGGACTGGAGAGGATCCACGACTGGCTGCAGGAGCTGGAGGGGTGAGCAGGGCACCGCTGCTCGAGGCCCAGGGACTGTGCCACGCCTTCGACGCGCACACGGTGCTGGACGGCGTGGACCTGCACGTCGCCGAGGGCGAGGTGCTGGGCCTGGTGGGCCCCAACGGCAGCGGCAAGACCACCGCGCTGCGGATCCTGCACCGCGCCCTGGTGCCCGACGCGGGCCGGGTGCACCTCGAGGGCCGGGACCTGGCCTCCCTCAGCGGCCGCGAGCGCGCGCAGCGCATCGCGGTGATGGCGCAGGAGCTCTCCGGCGAGGTGCCGCTGACCGCCGCGGACGTCGTGCTGCTGGGCCGGGTCCCGCATGCCGGCGCCTTCGGGGCCACCACCGGCGAGGACCAGCAGATCGCCGCCGAGGCCCTCGAGGCCACCGGCGCCCTGCACCTGGCGCGGCGCGAGTTCGGCCTGCTCTCCGGCGGGGAGAAGCAGCGGGTGCTCATCGCCCGCGCGCTCGCCCAGCAGCCCCGCCTGCTGCTCATGGACGAGCCGACCAACCACCTCGACATCGGCTCCCAGCACCACGTGCTGGAGATCGTGCGCTCACGGGGCCTGGCGACCGTGGTGGTGCTGCACGACCTGAACCTCGCCGCCCGCTACTGCGACCGGGTGGTGGTGCTCGATGACGGCCGCGTGCGGGCCGAGGGCCCGCCCGCCGAGGCGCTCGCGGCCGACCTGGTGGGCACCACCTACGCCGTCGACGCCCAGCGCGCCACGGCCGATGACGGGGTGGTCCAGTTCCTGTTCCGAGGCCGCGGCAGCGCCTCGACCGGCCCGTCCGCCCCCGCCTCACCGACCTCCCAGGAGCCCCGTTGACCCGCACCGCCGCCGAGGGCCAGCAGGCCTGGAACCGCTACTGGACGCGCTGGGCCGCCGAGTACGACGAGTACCAGCTCGCCCGCCTCTCCCTGCCCGGCGAGCGCGAGGCCTGGTCGCAAGCCTTCGGCGCCGCACTGCCGCCCGGAACCCGCGAGGTGCTCGACCTCGGCACCGGCAGCGGCAACGTGGCCCTCCTCCTCGCGGCCGACGGCTACGACGTCACCGGCATCGACCTCTCCCCCGGCATGCTGGCGCAGGCCCGGGCGAAGCTCGCGGGGCACCCGCACCCGCCGACCTTCCTCGAGGCCGACGCGACGGCTCCCCCGTTCCCGCACCGCAGCCTCGATGCGCTCGTCTCCCGCTACCTGCTGTGGACGCTGAGGGACGCCCGGGCGACGCTGCGGCGCTGGCACGCGCTGCTGCGTCCGGGCGGTGCGCTGGTCGCGATCGACGGGCAGTGGTTCGCGCCGGCGGACGGCCCGACGCCGGTCGCCCCGGCACGGGCCGACGCCACCGCCCGCCCCTCCGCGACGGACCCCGCCGCGGCACCGGCGACCCCGCGGCAGGCGCACTTCGCCGAGGCGTACGACGAGGCGGCCGTGGACCACCTCGACTTCGCCCGCGCGGACGTCGAGGTGATCTGCGCCGCCTGGGAGGAGGCGGGATTCGTGGACGTGCGGGCGGATCCGCTGCCCGAGCTGCTCGCGCTCGACCGCGTTCACGGCGTCGCCCCGGGGCACTCCCCGCAGCTGCTGCACCGCTTCTCCGCGCGCCGCGCCGGCTGAGCCCGGTCCGCCGCCGGGGCTGACGGCCCCGGCCGAGAGGCCGCGCAACGACCGCCCGAGTCGCCGTCCCACCTGGGCACTCGCCCTTCTCGCTCGACATCGGCACGCCCGACGTCGGCCGCTCCCGCCTGCCCACCCACAGGGCGTACAACACTTCTGAGTTGCCAACACTGTGCGTCACACACTATCGTGTTCGGCATGAGCGATGCTGTCGACACCCACCTGCAGGAGCTGCGCCGCGGCACGGTCGTGCTCGCCTGCCTGCAGCTGCTGCGCGAGCCCGGCTACGGCTACGCGCTGCTCGAACGGTTGGAGTCCCACGGACTGCCCACCGATGCGAACACCCTCTACCCGCTGCTGCGGCGCCTGGAGAAGCAGGGCTTCCTCACCAGCGAGTGGAACACCGAGGAATCCCGACCGCGGAAGTTCTACTCCACCTCGGCCGACGGAATCCGTCTGGTCGAGACCCTCCACCAGGAGTGGCAGGCCCTGACCACCTCCCTCACCTCCCTCACCCAGTCCGACCCCGCGCACGAGGAGTCCTGACATGTCCGCCACCCTCACCGAGCGCTACATCAGCGCCACGATCCGCACCCTCCACCCCGACACCCAGGAGGACGTCCGCGCCGAACTCACCGCCTCGATCGCCGACGCCGTCGAGGCCCGCCTCGAGCAGGGCGAGCAGCCCGGCGCCGCCGAGCGCGAGGTCCTCACCGATCTCGGCGACCCCGCCGTGCTCGCCGCCGGCTACGCCGACCGCCCCCTGCACCTGCTGGGTCCGCGCTACTACCTCGTCTGGAAGCGGCTGCTCGTCCTGCTGCTGTGGATCGTGCCGGCCTGCGCCCTCGTCGGCGTCGGCCTGGCCCAGGCGCTGAGCGGCGCCGAGATCGGCACGATCATCGGTGAGGCGCTCGGGATCGCACTCACCACCGCCGTCCACGTGACCTTCTGGACCACGCTCGTGTTCGTGGCGCTCGAGCGCACCGGTGCGGACACCGGCGCGCGCTGGAGCGTGGACGACCTTCCCGAAGCCAAGGAGAGCGGCACGGCCCGCACCGATCTCGTCGCCTCCCTCGTGCTCCTCGCCCTCATGCTCGCAGCGGTCCTCTGGGATCAGCTGATCGGGCTGGTCCGCCTCGAGGGCGACTGGCTGCCGGTGCTGCATCCGGGGCTGTGGCCGC
Source organism: uncultured Corynebacterium sp. (assembly GCA_964535185.1). GTDB lineage: Bacteria > Actinomycetota > Actinomycetes > Actinomycetales > Dermabacteraceae > Brachybacterium. Next base: position 598 of record CAZHSL010000195.1, on the reverse strand, counting down.
TGTGGACGGCGGTCCTGGTGGCGATCCTCCTGGCCGAGGCGGTGCAGGCGATCGTGCTGTACGCCCGAGGGCGCTGGAGCACCTCCCTGGCGGTGGTGAATACCGCCCTCGGCGTGCTCTTCGTGAGCTGGGCGGCGACGCTGCTGGGGAACGACCGCCTGCTGAACCCGGAGCTGCTCGACCTCGCACGCACCGCCGGCGGGCTCGACGCCGCGACTCAGCGCGCGATCGGCGTGATCGTCGTGGTCGTTATCCTCGGCATCGTCACCTGGGACGTGATCGACGGCTGGGTCAAGGCCCGGCGCGATGCCCGGCGGGCGTGAGCCGGTCGGGTCGCCGCAGCGTCCCGCCCGGTGCGCCGTCGGCGTCCGCCGGTTCGGGCCATGCCCCCGCTGAGGGCTGAACCTCAGTCGCCGAGCGGGTAGTCCACGTAGGCCAGCCGCCGGGAGTCCGGGGCCCAGCTGTTGACGTTCATCGTGCCCTGCCCGCCATGCAGGCGGACCAGGTCGCGCACGCCCGAGCCGTCGGGCGCGCACAGGCGCAGCCGCACCTCGAGATCCGCGGGATGGCCCTGCGTGCCGGGCGGGAAGCTGACGTA
>CAZHSL010000194.1:0-5521 GCA_964535185.1 uncultured Corynebacterium sp. | reverse complement strand
CCGTCCGCAGTGAGGGTGAGGGGCCGGGCGCGGTGCGCGCCCGGCCCCTCGCCGTCAGGAGACGCCATGGACACCGCCGTCATCGACAGCCCCGAGAGCTCGCGCTACGAGCTGCGCGCGGACGGCGCGCTGGCCGGCTTCGCCGACTACCGGCTGCGCGGAGAGGTCATCGCCGTGCTGCACACCGAGGTCGACGAGGCGTACCAGGGCCAGGGCCTCGGGGGGCGCCTCGTTCGCGAGATGCTCGCCGACATCGGCGAGCGCGGCCTGCAGCTGCACCCGTACTGTCCGCTCGTGCACCGCACGATCCGCCGGGACCCGGAGGCCTACCTCGACCTGGTGCCCGAGAGCGCGCGCGAGCGGTTCCGGCTGCCGCGCACCGCCGACGAGCCGGCCACCGAGGACGGCCCGCCCGCCGACGAGGGCTGAGCGCCGGCGCGCACGGGCGGTCAGCGCGGTGCGACCACCGCCTCGCCGTCCGCGCCGCGGTGCATGACCTCGCGCCCGGCCTGCCACACCCGCAGGGTCCGGTTGCGCACGTCCAGCGGGTCGCCGTCCCACAGCACCAGATCGGCGTCCTTGCCGGGGGCGAGCGAGCCGATCCTGTCGGCCACGCCCAGCACCTCGGCGGGGTTCAGCGTGATCGCGCGCAGCGCGTCGGCCGGAGCCATCCCGTGCTTGACCGCGAGCGCGGCCTGGTCGACGAGGAACTCGATCGGCACCACCGGGTGATCCGTGATGATCGAGACCTTCACCCCCGCGGCGGTGAGGATGCCGGGGGCCTTCGGGGTGCGGTGGCGCACCTCCACCTTGGAGCGGGAGACGATCAGCGGCCCGTACAGCACCGGCACGCCGGCGGCGGCGACCCGGTCCGCGATCAGGTACGACTCCGTGCCGTGGTCGAGCACCAGCTCGAAGCCGAACTCCTCGGCGATGCGCAGCGCGGTGGCGATGTCGTCGGCCCGGTGCGAGTGCTGCCGCCAGGGGATCTCCCGCTCCAGCACCCGCGTCAGCGCCTCGGAGACCAGATCCGCGTCCCGGTCGTCGGCCGGCTTCGCGGACCAGGCGCGCGCCGTCGCGAAGGCCTGACGGATCGTCAGGGCGACGCCGAGGCGGGTCGAGGGGGTCTGCTTGCGCTCGCCGTAGACCCGCTTCGGGTTCTCGCCGAGCGCCGCCTTCAGCCCCGAGGGGCTGCGCAGCACCATCTCGTCCACCACCCGGCCATGGGTGCGCAGAGCGACCGTCAGCCCGCCGATCGGGTTGCCGGAGCCCGGATTGACGTTCACCGCCGTGATGCCGCCGATGATCGCGTCGTCGAACCCGACCTCGACGGGGTTGATCGCATCGATCGCCCGGGCCGCGGCCATCACCGGCTCGGTCATCTCGTTGGTGTCCTCCCCGGCCCAGCCCTCGCCCTCCTCGGCGACGCCGAGGTGCACGTGGGCATCGATGAAGCCCGGCAGCAGCCAGCCGCCTGCCGCATCGACGACCTCGGCACCGGCCGGGATCTCGATCTCCGGTCCGAGATCGGCGACGCGGCCGTCCCGGATCAGGACGGTGCCGTCGAAGGGGTCGCCCTCGATCGGGACGACATGGGCGTGGGTGATCGCGGTGAGAGTCATGCCATGACATTCCGCCGACCGACCGGTGGAGTCAAATCGCCGGTCGCGCCGCGCGCCGGGGACGCGCGGGATACCCTTCCCGCATGGCGAAGACGTCGAAGAGGCCGCTGTCCGAGCAGACCCCCACCGGATTCCCGCTGCCGTCCGGCTGGAAGGGCGAGATCACCGAGTTCGATCCGCGTGCCACGCCCGGGTTCCGCGGGAAGAAGGCTGACGGCAAGGAGCTGCTCGCGCTGCGCGATCGTGCGCTCGACGACCTGCAGGAGCGCCTCTACGCCACCCACCACGGCAGCTCCGACGGACGGTCGGTGCTGCTGATCGTCCAGGGGATGGACACCGCCGGCAAGGGCGGCATCATGCGGCACGTGGTGGGGAACGTGGACCCGCAGGGCGTGGACATCACCGCCTTCAAGGCGCCGACGGCGGCGGAGAAGCGCCACGACTTCCTGTGGCGGATCCGCAAGCGCGCCCCCGCGCCCGGAATGATCGGCGTCTTCGACCGCTCGCACTACGAGGACGTGCTGATCCACCGGGTGCACGGATGGGCCGACGCCGACGAGATCCGTTCGCGGTACACCGCCATCAACGCGTTCGAGCGCGAGCTCGCCGAGGGCGGGACGAAGATCGTGAAGGTCCTGCTGCACATCTCCCGGCAGGAGCAGGGGGAGCGGCTGATGGAGCGGCTCGAGCGGCCGGACAAGCACTGGAAGTTCAACCCCGGCGACATCGACGAGCGTGCTCGCTGGGACGACTACATGGAGGCATACACGCGGGCGCTGCGGGCCACCTCGACCGTGGGCGCGCCATGGACCGTGGTCCCGGCCGATCGGAAATGGTACGCCCGCATCGCCGTCCAGCAGCTCCTGCTGGACGCGCTCGAGGACATCGACCCGCAGTGGCCCGAGGCGGACTTCGACGTCGAGGAGCAGATCGAGCGGCTGCGGGCCACGATGGACTGACCGCGCCCGCCGGTTTCGCGGGCCGAGCTTGTGCCCCTCAGCGCGGAGGATGATGATGGGGGCATGGCATCCATCTCGTTCCACAGCAATCCCGTCACGACCGTCGGCGAGCTGCCCGCGCAGGGCTCCGCGCTCCCTGCCTTCGAGCTCGTCGGCCAGGACCTGGCCCCGGTCAGCAGCGCCGACCTCGCCGGCAAGCGCGTCGTGCTGAACATCTTCCCCTCGCTGGACACCGGCACCTGCGCCATGAGCGTGCGGAAGTTCAACGAGCTCGCCGCCGGCCTCGAGAACACGGTCGTCGTGTGCGTCTCGAAGGATCTGCCCTTCGCGCAGGCCCGCTTCTGCGGCGCCGAGGGCATCGAGAACGTCGTGACCGGTTCCGCCTTCCGCTCCTCCTTCGGTGAGGACTACGGCGTGACCATGGCCGACGGCCCGCTCGAGGGCCTGCTCTCCCGCGCGGTGGTCGTGACCGACGCCGACGGCACGATCGTCCACACCCAGCAGGTGGCCGAGGTGACCGAGGAGCCCGACTACGACGCCGCGAAGGCCGCTCTGGCCTGAGCCCGGCAGCTCCGCCCCTCCAGGACCCGGCCCGCACCCGCGTGCCGGGTCCTGTCACATCCACCACCGGAAGGACGCATCATGAGCGAGCTGACGATCACCCTGGAGCGGGTCCACGACGTGCTCGACGACGACGGCTCCGGCCCGGGCGAGCACCGCGTGCTGGTGGACCGCCTCTGGCCCCGCGGCGTGAAGAAGGAGCGCCTGGCGCACGACGACTGGGACAAGTCCGTCGCCCCGAGCCCCGACCTGCGCCGGGCCTTCCACGACAGCGACATGGACTTCAGCGAGTTCTCCCGCCTGTACCGCCGCGAGCTCGACGCCGGCGACGCCCCCTCCGCCCTGCTCGAGCGGGCGCGGGAGGCCGGCGCCGAGCGGATCGTGCTGCTCTTCGCCGCGAAGGACACCGCGCACACGCACGCGCTCGTGCTGCAGGAGGCGCTCGAGGAGCTGCAGCGCTGAGGGACGCGGGCGGCGCGGCGGACCGCCGCGTTCCCTGGCTCACAGGACAGGACCAAGGTCATCACAGCCGGTGAGGAGAGGCTCCTAGCGTGGGCATGCAGGTCGTCGAGGAATCGGCGGGACTGCTCCCCTCTCGCTCAGGAAGGACCCCTCCATGTCCGTGGCTCTCGCCGCCGCACGTCGTCCGCATCTCGATCTCGAGGCCCCTCTCGCCCCGGAGCACGAGCAGATCGTCCGCGACACCCTGCCCCTCGTGGGGGCACACATCGAACAGATCGCGCCGGTGTTCTATCGGCGCATGTTCACCGCCCATCCCGAGCTGCTGCGCGACACCTTCAACCGCGGCAACCAGGCGCAGGGAGCCCAGCAGAAGGCGCTGGCCTCCTCCGTCGCGACCTACGCGACGCTCCTGGTCACCCCCGACGCGCCGAGCCCGCGCGACCTCCTCTCCCGGATCGGTCACAAGCACGTCTCCCTCGGCATCACCGAGGACCAGTACGGCATCGTCCACGAGCACCTGATGGCGGCGATCGTCGAGGTGCTCGGCGAGGACGTGGTGACAGCGGACGTCGCCGGCGCGTGGGATGCCGTCTACTGGCACATGGCCCGCACCCTGATCGCGTTCGAGACCGAGATGTACGCGGACGCGGGCGTCGAGCCGGGGGACGTCTTCCGCGAGGCCGTCGTGGTGCGGCGCACCGAGGAGAGCTCGCGCGTGGTCAGCTTCGACCTGGCCGCCCCGGACGGCGCCGAGCCGCTGCGCGAGTTCCTGCCCGGCCAGTACATCTCCGTCGGCGTGGTCCTGCCCGACGGCGCCCGCCAGCTGCGCCAGTACTCCCTCTCGGACGCGCCCGGCGAGGGGCGCTGGCGGATCACCGTGTGCCGAGAGGGCGGCATCGACGGCGCACCGCAGGGCGAGGTCTCGAACTGGCTGCACGAGAACCTGCAGGAGGGGGACCGGCTGCAGGTGACGCTGCCTGCCGGGGATCTCACCCTCGACACCGCCTCGGCCGATCCGGTGGTGCTCGTCTCGGCCGGCATCGGCGTGACCCCGATGCTGGGCATGCTCCGCCACATCGCGGCCGCCCAGCCCGAGCGGGAGGTGCGGGTGCTCCACGCTGACGCCCACGCCGCCGACGCCGCGCTGGTGCGGGAGCTCATCGAGACCGTCACCGCCCTGCCCGAAGGCCCCTCGCGGCTGGACCTGTGGTTCTCCCGCTCCGCGGACGGTGCGCCGGTGCTGCCCGGCCACACCCGCTCCCGCGTCAGCGCCGGCCGCATGGAGATCACCGCCGAGCACCTGCCCGACGGAGCGGAGCTGTACCTGTGCGGCTCGAGCGCCTTCCTGCAGGGAGCGCGGGAGCAGCTGCGCCGGGCGGGCGCCGACGAGGAGCGGGTCCACTTCGAGCTGTTCTCCCCGAACGACTGGCTCCTGCCCGGCAGCTGAGTCACCACCGGTGCTCGCGCTGGGAATGAGCTCCTCACCCGCACCCGGACCCGGACCTGGATCCGCGTCCCGGGCCACCAGAATTCTGACGTATGTGTGAGTTGAAAGGCGTATACCCGTTCAATTCACGTATACGTCAGTTCTCTGGTGGCGCCCACCCCGGACGCGGAACGACGCGAACGGCCTCTACCAGGCGAGACAGATCTAGCGGCCTGCACTCCCCCCGCCGCCTATCGAGAACTCGACTGCGCGAAGGCCAGAACCACGATGGCGAAGCTCATCGCCGCGCTGGGTGAGAAGGTCCCCGACGCCCTGCCTGAGCTGGCCGAGCTCGGCCGCACCCTGACCGAACGCGCCACAGATGTGCTGGTGTTCTTCAACCGACCCGGCACCAGCAATGGTCCGACCGAGGCGATCAACGGCCGCCTCGAACACCTCTGCGGCTCCGCCCTCGGCTTCCGCGATCTCGC
>CAZHSL010000193.1:0-5552 GCA_964535185.1 uncultured Corynebacterium sp. | reverse complement strand
TCATCCACCACCTCGCCGAGATCGCGCTGCTGCGCGACCTGTGGGCGCATCGGGGCTGAGGCTCACGCCCCGGGCCCGGCGAGGCCTCCTCGGCGGGACGACCCCCGGTGGGAGGCCGGGCCCGGCGTCATGAAGGTCTGCAGCGCCAGCACCGCCGCACCGACGGCGCAGGGATGGGGCTGGACCTGCGAGACCGAGACCGTCAGCTCCGTGCCCAGCCGCTCGGCGCGGGTGGTCAGCCGCTCCTGCATCACCTCGCCCACCAGCACGGGCGCGGCCTGCAGGGCCGGGCCGGAGAGCACCAGGGAGGGCAGTCCCAGCGCGCTGGTGGCGGACCAGACCGCCTGCGCGACCGCCGTGAGCGCCGCGGTGAACACCTCCCGGGCACGCGGCTCCCCGCGGGAGGCGGCCAGGGCGATCAGCACCACGTCGCTGCTGAGCGAGGTGTCGGTCAGCCGCAGCCCCAGATCCGTGGCGAGGTCCTCGAGGCCCGCGGCCCGCTCGATGATCGCCTGCGCCGAGGCGTACTGGTGCAGGCAGCCGCGGCCGCCGCACTCGCACGGCGGACCGCCGGGATCGATCCCCACATGGTCCAGGGTGGCGAAGCTGCCCGCTCGTGCCTCCAGCGGTCGGCCGTCCTGCAGGATCGACAGCCCGAGCCCGCCGTCCATGTGCACCGTCGCGCACAGCCCGCTCTCGGGCTGCTCGCCGCTCCAGAAGCTGCCCAGCGCCGCGCAGGCCGGGGCGTTCGCGCTGACCGAGGGGATGTCGAGGCTCTCGGCGACCTCCCGCAGCATCGCCGCGCCGTCCCCGGCGGGCCCGGCACCGCCGCCCGGACCGCCGGGGACCGCCAGGCCGATGCCGGTGGCCGCCGGTTCCGGGGCCTCGGGTCGGATCACCGCCAGCGCCCGGTGCAGGGCCCGCTCGACCTCCGCGGCATCGGCGGCGTCCAGCGGCACGGCGATCCGGGCCCGCAGCCGGCCGGTGAGGTCCACCGCGGCCAGGGAGAGGCGGTCCGCGTCGATCGTGCCGCCGATCGCCCAGCGGGCCTGATCGTTCAGCCGCAGCAGGGAGGCGCGCTTGCCGCCGTTGGACGCCGCGAACCCGCCCTCCACCAGGAGCCCCGCCGCGAGCAGGCGCTTGACGGCGTAGGTGACGGTCGCCGGGGTCACCCCGAGCTCCCGGGAGATCTCCACCCGGCTGGTCTCGGAGCGGCGCCGCACGATCTCGAGGATCGCGGCATCGGTGGCGGAGGCCCTGCGCGCGCCGGTGGCCTTCATCGCGACCTCCTCCTGGCTGGATCTGCGGGTGCGTACGGACCGCTGTCCAGCGGTTCTGGCAAGTCTGGCACCTCGTCCCGGAGGACGCGGCGGTCACCGGCCGTGATGTGGCCGTGACCATTTCGTAGTGCATTCGGCGGGCCGTGAGCCTTGACGGCAGGTGATCCAGGTCTCCACACTATCCTTACTTCATTAACGAAATGAAGGAAGCCCGGAGCGGGCGATCGACCCGGCACGCACAGATGCGTGGCAAGGAGAGCAACGATGCACCTCAGTCGTCGAGACCTGTACAAGCTCACTGCGCTCGGCGCAGCGCCCGTCGCGCTCGCGGCGTGCGGCACGAGCTCCAACCTCGAGAACGGCGGTGGTGGAGGGTCGGACGACCGGCCGATCCTCATCACCAACTCGACCGCCGGCAGCCTGACCAAGAACTTCAACCCGCACTCGCCCTCGGTGGTGCACATGATCCAGGGCCTGATCTACGAGACGCTGTTCTACTTCAACCCCCTGGAGCCCATCGACCAGGAGCCCGTCCCGCTGCTGGGGGAGAGCTTCAGCTGGAACGAGGACGGCACCGTCCTGACCGTCACCACCCGCTCCGGCGTGGTCTGGACCGACGACACCCCCTTCACCGCGCAGGACGTCGCCTTCACCTTCAACAAGGTCCGTGACACCGAGGCGCTCAACGCCGCCGGCACCGCCCCGTCGGCCGAGGCGATCGACGACACGACGGTCGAGATCACCTACGACGAGCCGTCCTTCACCGAGGGGCCCAACGCCCTCTCGCGCACCTGGATCATCCCCGAGCACCTCTTCACCGACGTCGAGGACCTCGCCACCTACGCCAACGAGGAGCCGGTCGGCACCGGGCCCTTCGCCATGCAGGACTTCACCCCCGAGTCCTACCTGATGCTCACCAACGAGAAGTACTGGGAGGAGGGCAAGCCCGCCATCGGCGGCGTGCGCGCCATCTCCACCTCCGGCAACCAGTCCGCCACCGACATGTGGCTGGCCGGGGAGATCGACTACATGTCCGCCGCGATCCCGAACCTCGAGGAGCACGTGGCCCAGAACCCCGACCTCGCGTTCACCAACACCGGCATCTCCCAGATGGGGCTGATGGCCGCCTGCAACCCGGACCTGGGCTGCGAGGGCCCGCAGACCGACGTCGCCGTGCGCAAGGCGCTCTACTTCGGGATGGACCGCGAGCAGCTGTCCAAGCTGGCCTTCTTCGACCTCGGCTCGGACATCTCGCCCTCCTTCGCGCTGCCCGAGCGCGATGCCGACTTCATCGATCCCTCGATCGAGAACGCGCCCTGGAACGCGCAGCCCGAGGAAGCGACGCGGATCCTCGAGGAGGCCGGGTACAGCCTCGGCGCCGACGGCATCTACGCCAAGGGCGATGTGCGGGTCTCGATGACCGTCTCCTGCCCCACCGGCTGGTCCGACTACGTCACCGCCCTGGACACCCTGGCTGCGCAGTACGTGGAGATCGGGATCGAGCTGATCCCGCAGCAGGTCAGCGTCAACGAGTGGAACGACGCCAAGGCCCGCGGCACGTACCAGCTGGTGATCGACTCCGTCGGCCAGGGCCCCGCGCCGGACCCGTACTACCCGTACCGCAACCACTTCTCCACCGACAACACGGTGCCCGTGGGCGAGAACGGCAATCCGTACCACAACATCACCCGCTTCTCGGATCCGGACGTCGACGCGGCGCTGGACGCCGCCGCGGCCACCGACGACCCGGAGGTCAAGAAGGAGCAGTACTTCCTCGTCCAGCAGCGGCTGGTCGAGGTGATGCCGGCGATCCCGGTGATGATCGGCTCGAGCCTGACGGAGTACAACACCTCGAAGGTCACCGGCTGGCCCACCGAGGGCGACCTGTACGCCTACCCGATGTCCTGGGCGGCACCGGACAGCGCCATGGTCCTCAAGGCCGTCGTCCCCACCAGCTGACCCGTCGGCCCCGCGCCGACCCCGCCCCGCGGCCCACCGCCGACGGGGCGGGCGGTGCGGCGCGGCCCCGTGCGACGAAAGGATCTCGAGGCAGTGCACTTCCTGCGCAAGATCGGGTTCTACCTGGTGGCCCTCTGGGCCGCGGTGACCCTCAACTTCTTCATCCCCCGTCTCCTGCCGGGCAGCCCGGTGGACGCCGTCCTGGCGAAGCTCGCGCTGCGCGGACCGGTGGACCCCGACACCCGCCAGGCCATCGAGGTGATGCTCGGGGCCGACGACGACGCGCCGCTGGTGCAGGAGTACCTCGCCTACCTCGGCGGGCTGCTCACCGGCGACCTCGGCGTCTCGGTCACCTACTTCCCGACCCCGGTCTCCCAGGTGGTGGGCCAGGCACTGCCCTGGACCCTGATCCTGGTGGGTCTGGCCACCACCATCACCTTCCTCATCGGGATGGTGCTGGGCACGGTCGCCGGCTGGAAGCGCGGCACCTGGCTGGACTCCCTCATCCCCGCCACCACGATCCTGCAGGCCGTGCCCTACTTCTGGCTCGCCCTGCTGTTCATCTACGTGCTGTCGGTCAACCTGGGCTGGTTCCCGATCTCCGGCGGCTACGACTACACGCTGGTGCGTCCCGCCTTCGACATCCCCTTCCTCTCCAACGCCCTCTACTACGGCTTCCTGCCGGCGCTGACGATCGTGCTGTCCTCCCTGGGCGGCTGGCTGCTGGGGATGCGCAACATGATGGTCTCCACCCTCAGCGAGGACTACATCCTCACCGCCGAGGCGAAGGGCCTGTCCCCGCGCCGCGTGATGATCATGTACGCCGCCCGCAACGCGATGCTGCCCAGCGTCTCCGGCTTCGCGATCTCGCTGGGCTTCGTGGTCTCCGGCTCGATCGTGGTCGAGACCGTCTTCTCTTACCCCGGCCTCGGCTTCACGATGCTGCAGGCCGTGCAGAACAACGACTACTCGCTGATGCAGGGCATGTTCCTGATCATCACGGTCTCCGTCCTCGCGGCGAACCTCGTGGTGGACCTGCTGTACGGCGTCATCGACCCCCGCACCCGAGCGCGAGGCTGAGGAGCACCCATGACCGACACCCCCGCTTCCCGTCGCGGCCGCTTCCGCGCCGCCCTGCGCCGCCACGCCACCCCCTCCCTCGTCATCGGGGTGGGCCTGGTCGTCGCGATCACCCTGTTCGGGGTGATCGCCCCGATGGTCGTCGCCGACCCGCTGGCCATCTCCAGCGCCGGCATGGTCGGGCCCTCCGCCGAGCACTGGCTGGGCACCACCCAGACCGGACAGGACGTGCTGGCCCAGCTGGCCTGGGCCACCCGCGGCTCCCTGGTGGTGGGCATCATCGTCGCCCTCCTGGCGCTGTTCCTCTCCGCCTTCTTCGGCATCCTCGGCGGCTACCTCGGCGGCTGGGTGGACGAGGCCTTCTCCCTGTTCACCAACGTCGTGCTGATCCTGCCGGGCCTGCCGCTGATGATCGTGATCGGCTCCTACGTCCAGCAGCGCGGCCTGCTGCTGATCGCCGTGATCCTGGCGATCACCTCCTGGGCCGCCGCGGCCCGCGTGCTGCGCTCGCAGACCCTGTCGATCCGCACCCGCGACTACGTCCAGGCCGCGAAGATCGCCGGGGAGAAGCCCCACCGCATCATCGCCGTGGAGATCCTGCCGAACCTGCTGCCGGTGATGTCCAGCGGCTTCGTGTTCGCCCTGATCACCGCGATCCTCGGCGAGGCCGGGCTGAGCTTCATCGGTCTCGGCGTGGTGGGCACCCAGACCTGGGGCTCGATGCTGTTCTACGCCCAGAACGGCCAGGCCCTCACCCTAGGCGGCTGGTGGTGGTTCGTCCCGCCGGGCCTGATGATCGCCCTGCTGGGCTGCGGCCTGTCCCTGATCAATTTCTCGATCGACGGGATCATCAACCCGCGCCTGCGCACCGCCCCCAAGGCCGCCCGCAGCGTGCGCCGGGCCGAGGAGGCCGACGACTCCGAGGCCGGCGACTCGGAGGCCACGACGAAGGAGGCCCTGGTATGAGCACCCCGATGACCGGATCCGTCCCCCCGGACCACCCCGCCCTGACCGGCTCCCTCGAGGAGGGCCGCCTCGGCGGAGCCGCCTCGCCCGTGCTCGAGGAGCCCGTGCTGAGCGTGCGCGACCTCAACATCGTCTACGAGGTGGGCGAGGGCGTCCATGCCGTCAAGGACGCCTCCTTCACCCTGCGCCGCGGCGAGATCCTGGGCCTGGCGGGGGAGTCCGGCTGCGGCAAGACCACCCTCGCCTACGGCCTGAACCAGCTGCACC
>CAZHSL010000192.1:3882-5572 GCA_964535185.1 uncultured Corynebacterium sp. | reverse complement strand
GATCGCGAGGAACAGCAGGTAGCCGGCCCCGGCGAGGCGGATCGCGTCGAGCGCGGCGGGCATCTGGGTGAGGGCCACCCCCAGGCCCGTGGCCGCCACGAGCACCCAGATGGACATGGCCGAGGTGACCCCGAAGGCGCCGCGGACGGCCGCTCGTCGGCCCTGGTTGATCCCGGTCGCGACCAGGAACGCCATGTCCGGTCCCGGGGTCGCCAGGATCACGGCGACCGCCACCAGGAATGCCGGCAGCACGGACACGTCGAGCACTTCGCCTCCTCCATGGATCCTGCGGGAGAACCTCCCGAAATCACGCCCTCACCTGGGCCAAGAGAGAAGGTAGAGGTCGGCGATGCGGTGCCGCAATCGACGAGTTGCGGACAGAACGGGGGATCTTCCCGCACATTGCTGGGCGGCGTTAGGCTGTCTGTATGCTCGACGCTCTGGACCACCGCCTCATCGCCCTGCTGCGCTCGAACAGCCGCACCCCGGTGGCGGTGCTGGCGCGGGAGCTGGGGGTCAATCGGTCGACGGTCACGTCACGGATCGACCGCCTCGTCGACACCGGCGTGATCGAGGGGTTCACGATCCGGGTCAGCGGCGACGTCGACCAGGACTCGGTGCGCGGGGTCATGCTCGTCGCGACCGACACCCGCCGCAATCACGACGTCGTCCACGAGATCCGCGGCTACCCCGAGGTCGAGCAGTTCCACTCCACCACCGGCACCTGGGACCTGGTGCTCCAGCTGCGCTGCCGCAACCTGGCCGAGTTCGACCTGGTCCTCGAACGCATCCGCGCCATCCCGGGCGTGAACTCGACGCAGACCAGCCTGCTGTTCAGCTCCCTGCGGACCGCGTAGCAGCCCGCGCGAGGCGGCTCCCCGGGTCCCCCGCCCCGCGCGGAACCGCGCGGAGGCCTCGGAGGCCTCGGACTGATCGGTCGGGTCCCCCGACACTGCGTGCGGTCGGCGAGAGCATGACGGGACCGGCACCTCGACGCCCCGACGGAAGGACGGCTCCGATGACCGACCTCTCAGCCCTCGCCCTCACCTGCTCCCTCACCCCCTCCCCGGCCCCGTCGAGCAGCGAGCTGATCGCCCGCCAGCTGCTCGACGAGCTCGCCCAGCACGGCGTGAGCGGCTCCTCGGTGCGCGTGGTCGACCACGACGTGAAGCCCGGGGTCGCGGTGGACATGGGCGACGGCGACGCCTGGCCCGCCCTGTACGAGAAGGTGCTCGCCGCGGACATCCTGGTGCTGTCCACCCCGATCTGGCTCGGCCACCCCTGCAGCATCGCCCAGCGCGTGCTGGAGCGCCTCAACGGCGACTCCGGGACCGACGCGGAGGGCCGCCCGCGGACGTTCGACAAGGTCGCGCTGATCGGCGTGGTCGGCAACGAGGACGGCGCGCACAAGGTCACCGCGGATCTCGCCCAGGGCCTGAACGACCGCGGCTTCACGCTTCCCGCCCAGGGCGCCACCTACTGGGTGGGTGAGGCGATGGGCTCCACGGACTACCAGGATCTCGAGCAGGTGCCCGAGGCGGTCGCCTCGACGACGGCCACCGCGGCCCGCAACGCGGCCCATCTGGCGGGGCTGCTGAAGGGATCCCGGTACCCGGCGGTCTCCTGAGAGCCGGTGCATCGCGGCCCGGTGCGCGATCACGGCGGAGGACCGAGAGAACAGGACGGTCGG
>CAZHSL010000192.1:0-3782 GCA_964535185.1 uncultured Corynebacterium sp. | reverse complement strand
CGGACGCGGGCGGACCGCGCCGGCGACGTCGGGGCGCAGTGCCGGTCAGGACCGCTATGACGCTCCGTGCCCGTCGATGACGATCAGGTGCGGCAGGAAGATGCAGTTGAAACGGCGGCGGCGCAGCCAGTGCCGGGACCGGCCCGTCAGGGTGTCGGTGGTGTGCGAAGCCCTCCGCGCGGCGGATTCGAGGTCGAGGTGCGCGATGGCGCGCTCGAGCGACGCTCCCACCTCGTCACTCACCCGGCCCGGTGGCCGCTCGGCGCCGGGCGGTGCCGTTGCTGTGCGGATCTCGTTATCCGGGGCCGTCGGCTGCTGTTCGTGGTGCCTGCGGCGCCGGGCGGTGCCGACGGGATCGAAGTTGATGCCGCCCCGCCGAGCCTTCTGCCCGTACCGGGTGGTCCACTCGACCGTGCGGCGCACGCCGTCCTCGTCGGTGATCACGCGGGCGGTCTGACCGGCCTGTTCCTTCTGGTTGTCCGCCGCACACAGTCCGTTGCCGTTGTCGAACGAGGTCTGCCCACCCTCGGACCAGGGCACGATGTGGTCGAGCTGGCGGATGCTCGCGTCGCAGTACGGGGCACGGCAGGACTGATGCGCGTATCGCAGGAGGCGGGCGAGCGCCGGCGGGAACTGTCGGGAACGTGACTCGACCGCGACCAGCTGTCCGTCGTCGTGGTCCAGGAACACCTTCCGCATCGTCAGTGCGAGCTCCGGGTCCTCCTCGGCCTCGAGCGCTCCCAGCATCTCCAGGCGGATGTGCTCGTAGGGCACGCTGCCGTAGCCCTCGACGGTGGCGGCGTCGGCGTGCGCCGGGGCCAGCAGAGACCGGTCGGTGACGAGCACTCCGATCTCCAGCGTGCTCGGGTCGATCCCGTCGCCGCGACCGATCAGCGCGTCGACGAACCGGTCCGCCATGATCTGCTGGTGACCGCGCCGGTCACCGCCTGCCCGTGCCTTCTCGGCCGCGAGTGACAGACCCTTGCGGATCCGTGCACCGTCCAACCCCGTGACGTGCGCGGTGATCGTGGCCATCCCGTGGCGGCCGCGGCGCACGGTCACGTTCCGCTCCCGGCGGGCCACTTCATGACGGTCGGCGGCACCGCCCGGGTCCAGCGAGTGCAGCACTCGCTCGGCCTCGTCGCCCCAGTCCTCGGGACCGGCGCCTTCGAGATAGCCCAGGTGGCCGGTGAGGATCTCGTCGACCTGCTCGCGCTGGGACGGGGACGCCGGGGCCATGACCCTGCCGATCTGGTGCCCGGAGGCCGCGACGATGCGCCCGTGGGCGAGGGCGGAGAGCATCCCCGGCATCGACTGCACCAGCCGGCGGCAGGACGACATCGACTGTCCCGAGGCGGACTTCGACGTCTTCAGCGCGGCGGAGGCTTCGGCGCGAGCCACCTTCAGGGCCTGCTTCGCCGTCTCCCCTCGGTCCCGACAGTCCTGCTTGACCGCGGCCTCGAGGTGGACCAGGGCGCGCGCCTGCACGGCGGCGATAGCGCCGGAGAGCCCCTGCAGCCCGTCCAGCAGCGCGATCGTCTCCACCGGCGTCAGTCCGTCCAGGGACCGGGAGCCGCAGGCGCCGAGCTCCGCCAGCGCGGTCCGCACCTGTTCGACGTCGGCCCCGCCGACGAGCAGCTCCTCCTCGCCGGCCGTGATCGCGATGTCGCTGCGGGCTCCTCGCTCCGCCCCCGCAGCACCGCCGTCCCCGCGCACGGCATCGGCTCCGGGAGCGCTGTACTCAGCTCCCGGGACCTCGGCGTCGTCGCCGCGCGAATCGAACAACATGCATCTAGTTTCGCACGCCTGTTCGTCCAAGGGAAGGGCTGAAGCGATACTACTGATCGGTACCATTGAATTGTGGAAAACCCTGCACTGTGGAGGAGAGGTCACGAGTTCCGAACGCGTCATCGAGCGACGGGACGCGGCCGCGGCGAAGAATGCATGCACTCAGCGCATCGGACATGCGTTGCAACTCGTTTCGAACAGAGTCCACAAATGGTCTATCGGTGCGATGCTCATCATTCCGCGAGATCCTTCCGCGCCGACATGGACCTCGCACTCTCCCACCGACCCGTCGGCCGACGCGGCCCCCGACCACACGGGAGGGGATCCCGGCGCAACCGTCGCTGGGCATCTCCGCCGCCGTACTCTGTGCCGCATGCGCATCCCCCGCACTCTCGCGATCGTGCTCGCCGGCGGGCAGGGCTCCCGCATGGGAGCGCTCACCGAGCAGCGGGCGAAGCCCGCGCTGCGGATGGGCGGCTCCTACCGGCTCATCGACGTCGCGCTGTCGAACCTCGCCAACAGCCACCTCTCGACGGTGTGGGTGCTCGAGCAGTACCTGCCGCACTCGTTGAACGCGCACCTCTCGGCGGGGCGGCCCTGGGACCTGGACCGCAACCACGGCGGGCTGCGCACCCTCGCGCCCTTCGAGGGGGCGGAGGGGGAGGGCTTCGCCGCCGGCAACAGCGACACCCTGTGGCGGCAGAGGGAGCTGATCGCCGAGGTCGATCCCGAGCTGGTCGTGGTGCTGAGCGCCGATCACCTGTTCACGATCGACCTCCTGGACGTGCTGGAGACCCACGCCTCCCGCGGGGCGGACCTCACCGCGGTCACCACGCAGGTCACGGGCGACGCCTCCCGGCACGGGGTCGCGCGCATCGGCGAGGACGGGAGCATCGAGGAGTTCTGGTACAAACCGGAGGATCCGCCCACCGACGTGGTGCTCACCGAGATCTTCTGCTTCGACGGGCCGCGCCTGCTGGAGGCGCTCGAGACGCTCCCCGAGGAGGTGGGCGAGCTGAGCGACTGGGGCGACGACCTGGTCCCCTACTTCGTGCAGCACCGGCGCACGGTCGAGCACCGCCTCGAGGGGTACTGGCGGGACATCGGCACCCTCGCCTCCTACTGGGAGGCCCACATACATCTGCTGGACGGGGACGGCGTGACCCTCGACGATCCGGACTGGCCGATCTTCTCCGCGCAGCCGCAGCTGCTGCCCGGCCGGGTGCGCCGCACCGCGACCGTCCACGATGCGCTGATCGCACAGGGCTCGGACGCGGCCGGCACGGTCGTCCACAGCGTCATCAGCCCCGGAGCGGTCGTCGAGGAGGGCGCCGAGGTGCTGGACTGCGTGGTCCTGGACGACGCGCGGATCGCCTCCGGTGCGCGGCTGCGCGGCTGCATCGTGCAGGACGGCGCCCCGGTGCCGGGCACGGCGCGCTGCGGGAGCGCGGGCACGGTCACGCTGGTGGGGGCCGACGGGGCGGTCGCGGAGGTCGTCGAGCGGGAGGGGCAGGGCTCCTGAGAGCCGACGGGGGCGGTCGCTCGTCGGCGACCCGCCCCCGGTGATGGTTCAGACGAGCTCGATGCGGGCGTCCTTGTCGTTCCTGACGATCACGGGCGTGACCACAGGGCGGCCGGCAGCCCGGATCGCGGCGAGGTCGGCGCCACGGCGAGGTGGCGATCGGACGTCGCGGTGGCGTGGACGCCCGCCATCACCAGCTTGGTCGCGAGGTCGTCGGCGACCGGGGCCGAGGAGGCGAGCGCGAGGACGACGACGGCGTGCGAGGTCCGGAGCAGCTCGCTCGCCGCGGTGACCTCGTCGGCGTCCAGCCCCTCGGCCGTCAGCAGGAGCGCGTCGCGGTGGGAGCGGGCGATGACGTCGATGACGGTCCTGGCATCGGCGCCCTCGTCGATCGTGGCGACGCTCGCGGAGGGGCCGTCCACCGCGCGGGAGAGCGAGACGGCGAGCCCGGAGCGCAGCGCGCGGTAGCCGG
>CAZHSL010000191.1:0-5578 GCA_964535185.1 uncultured Corynebacterium sp. | reverse complement strand
TGGAGTGGGTCGACGGCAACATCGGCTCCAAGGTCACCATGAAGTACCCGGCGGTCTGGCTGATGGGCGAGCACGCCCGCGGCGAGACCCTGTCGGTCGCCTTCGCCGGCGAGGGCCAGAACCAGGACACCGGCTCGAAGATGGTGCACATGGCGCCGTACACCTCGAGCTCGATCGTCTCGAAGTCGGTCTCGCGCAGCGGCGGGCGCAGCTCCTACCGCGGGCTGGTCCAGGTGATGCCGGGTGCCGAGCACTCGGCCTCGACCGTGCTGTGCGATGCGCTGCTGGTGGACACCATCTCGCGCACCGACACCTACCCCTACGTCGACGTGCGCGTCGACGACGTCCAGATGGGCCACGAGGCCACCGTCTCCAAGGTCTCCGAGGAGCAGCTCTTCTACCTGATGAGCCGCGGCATGGAGGAGACCGAGGCCATGGCGATGATCGTGCGCGGGTTCATCGAGCCCATCGCGCGTGAGCTCCCCATGGAGTACGCCCTCGAACTGAACCGCCTGATCGAGCTGCAGATGGAAGGAGCAGTCGGTTGATGACGACCACCGATGTGAAGGGCGCGGAGAGCGCCGGGGACCCCTCGACCAACGAGGCCGTCGGCCACGCGGCCGGGGCGGCCCCGGTCGCCGCCGGTTCCGCGATCGACGAGGCGGGCACCGCGGCGCCCGAGCTCGAGGAGGAGAACCTGTCCCTGCCGGGGCAGGCCCCCTCCGCGGCCCACGCCGCGCTGAACCGCGGTGGGCGCAAGCGCTCGTTCGAGGTCGCCGATCACGAGGTCCCGCGCAGCGACGTCGAGGAGTGGCGCTTCACCCCGCTGCGCCGCTTCACGGCCCTGTTCCAGGACGAGCCGACCGACGACCGTGAGGGCGATCCCGCCGTCGACTACCAGGTCGAGGTGCCCGAGGGCGCTCCTGAGCCGTCGACCCTCGCACCCGGCCAGGCCCCGCGCGGCACCGTGCTGGTGCCCGAGGACCTGCCGACGGCGGTCGCCTCCGCCCGCACCGAGCAGGCGCTGCACCTGGTGGCCGCCAAGAACGTCGCCTACGACTCGCCGTTCCGCGTGGACATCACCGGCCGCGGCGCCGACCGCCGCGGCAACGCGCACATCGTGCTCGAGGCACAGGAGTCCTCCTCGGCGACGTTCGTCCTGAACCACTCCGGTGCCGCGCAGTACGCGCAGAACGTCGAGATGATCGTCGGCGACAACGCGCAGATGACCGTCATCACCCTGCACGACTGGGACGACGACGCCGTGCAGATCGCCACGCACCATGCGCGCGTGGGCCGCGATTCCCGCCTCAAGCACGTCGCGGTCACCCTCGGCGGCAGCGCCGTGCGGCTGAACTCGATCGGCGAGTACGCGGCGCCCGGCGGCGAGATCGAGAAGCTCGGCCTGTACTTCTCCGACGAGGACCAGTTCTTCGAGAACCGTCTCTTCGTGGACCACAGCGCCCCCAACTGCACCTCCAACGTCGCCTACAAGGGCGCGCTGCAGGGCAAGAACGCCCGCTCCGTGTGGGTGGGCGACGTGCTGATCCGCAAGGAGGCCGAGGGCACCAACACCTACGAGCTCAACCGCAACCTGGTGCTCACCGAGGGTGCACGCGCCGACTCGGTGCCGAACCTCGAGATCGAGACCGGTGAGATCGAGGGCGCGGGCCACGCCGCTGCGACGGGTCGCTTCGACGACGAGCAGCTGTTCTACCTCCGTGCCCGCGGCATCCCCGAGATCGAGGCCCGTCGTCTGGTGGTGCGCGGCTTCTTCGCCGAGATCATCCAGCAGATCGACGTCCCCGAGATCCGCGAGCGCCTCTCGGCCTCCATCGAGGACGAGCTCGCCCGGAGCATGAACTGATGTCGGACGCCTTCGTCCCCGTCGCCACCCTGGCGGACCTCGCCCCCGGCGAGGCGATCGACGTCGCCATCGGCGACCTCGAGATCGCCCTGGTGCGCGACGAGGACGGCGGCGTCCACGCCCTCGAGGACATCTGCTCGCACGAGGAGATCGCGCTGAGCGACGGCGACGTCGAGGGCTGCACCATCGAATGCTGGAAGCACGGCAGCCAGTTCGACCTCGTCACGGGCCGTCCCCTGCAGCTCCCGGCCGTCCTCCCCGTGCGGGTGTTCCCCGTGCGCATCGACGAGAGCAGCGGAGAGATCCTCGTGGATCCGACCGCGGCTCCCGCCACCTGATCACCCCGGGCACCGCCCCGCGGCGCCCCGTCCCACGTCACGAATCCACCAGAGACCCTGGTCAAGGAGAACCACCTATGTCGATCCTGGAGATCAAGAACCTCCACGCCACCGTCGAGACCCCTGAGGGCACCAAGGAGATCCTCAAGGGCGTCGACCTCACCATCAGGGCGGGCGAGACCCACGCCATCATGGGCCCCAACGGGTCCGGCAAGTCCACCCTCGCCTACGCGGTCGCCGGCCACCCGAAGTACGAGATCACCAGCGGCGAGGTCACCCTCGACGGTGAGGACGTGCTCGAGATGAGCGTCGACGAGCGCGCCCGCGCCGGCCTCTTCCTCGCCATGCAGTACCCCGTCGAGGTCCCCGGCGTCACCGTCTCGAACTTCCTGCGCACCGCCAAGACCGCGATCGACGGCGAGGCCCCCTCGCTGCGCACCTGGGTCAAGGACGTCAAGGGCTCGATGGACGACCTGAAGATGGACCCCGTCTTCGCCGAGCGCAACGTCAACGAGGGCTTCTCCGGCGGTGAGAAGAAGCGGCACGAGATCCTGCAGATGCAGCTGCTCAAGCCCGGCATCGCCATCCTCGACGAGACCGACTCCGGTCTCGACGTCGATGCGCTGCGCGTGGTCTCCGAGGGCATCAACCGCGCCAAGGAGAACACCGACGTGGGCATCATGCTGATCACCCACTACACCCGCATCCTGCAGTACGTGAAGCCGGACCACGTCCACGTGTTCGTGAACGGCCGGATCGCCGAGCAGGGCGGCCCGGAGCTGGCCGAGCGGCTCGAGGCCGAGGGCTACGACCGGTTCCTCGTCGGCGCCTGACGCCACCGGCCGGCCCGGTCCGGGAGCGATCCCGGACCGGGCCGGCACCCACCCCCATCGGGGGTCGCCCCGCGGCCCCCTTCCCATCGGGAGGATGCCATGACCGATCAGAAGACCCCGGACGCGACGGTCAGCTCCGACGACGTCATCGAGGCGATGAAGGACGTGATCGATCCCGAGCTCGGGATCAACGTCGTCGACCTCGGTCTCGTCTACGGCTGCACCGTCGAGGACGGCCATGCCGTCGTCGACATGACGCTGACCTCCGCCGCGTGCCCGCTCACCGACGTGCTCGAGGAGCAGACGTTCGCGGTGCTCGACCCCATCACCGAGTCGCACCGCATCAACTGGGTGTGGATGCCGCCGTGGGGCATGGAGAAGATCACCGAGGACGGCCGCGAGCAGCTGCGCGCCATCGGGTTCAACCTCTGAGCCGCTGAGCCGCCGCCCGAGCGGCGGGGGCCCGGCGGGCCCGACCTGGCCCGGGCACGGAATTGTCCCGTGCAGGACCTATGCGGTGCACCGCATCGGTCCTGCACGGGACATTCTTCGCTCCCGCGCCGGTCGCGGGTCCGCCTGCGCCGGTCCCGGATCGGCCCGCGCCGGTCCCGGATCGGCCCGCGCCGGTCGCGGGTTCGACCGCGCCGGGGTGAGCGCGATCAGCCGATGACGCTCGCCGCGTCCACGACCTCGAGGCCGTGCGCCTCGCCGGTGCCGGCATGGGTGAGCGCGCCCTCATGGGTGTGCAGACCCTTCGCCAGCGCGGGATCGCTGCGCAGCGCCTCCCGCCAGCCGGAGGCCGCGATCTTCAGGATGAAGGGCAGCGTCGCGTTGTTCAGCGCCGCCGTCGCCGTCACCGGCACCGAGCCGGGCATGTTGGCCACGCAGTAGTACACGGCCTCGTGCACCCGGAACGTCGGGTCGTCGTGCGTGGTGGGGCGCGAGTGCTCGAAGCAGCCGCCCTGATCGATCGCGACGTCGACCAGCACGGAGCCCGGCTTCATGGCCGCGACCATCTCGTCGGTCACCAGCTTCGGCGCCCGCTTGCCGGGGATCAGCACCGAACCCACCACGACGTCGGCGCGGCGCACCTCCTCGGCCAGGTCCAGGGCCGTCGAGTACCGGGTGAGGATCCCGCCGTGGTGCATGGTGGCGATCTGGCCCAGACGGGCCACGTCCAGGTCCATCACGGTCACGTTCGCGTGCAGCCCGTGCGCCATCATCGCCGCCTGCTCGCCGACCACGCCTCCACCGACCACCAGGACGTTCGCCTCCGAGGTGCCGGGCACGCCGCCCATCAGCACGCCCGAGCCGCCCAGCGGCGCCATCAGGTGGTAGGCACCGACCTGCGCGGCCAGACGGCCCGCGATCGCGCTCATCGGAGCGAGCAGGGGGAGCGAGCGGTCGGGCCGCTGCACCGTCTCGTAGGCGATGGAGGTGGTGCCGGAGGACAGCAGCGCCTCGGTGAGCTGCGCGTCCGCGGCGAGGTGGAGGTACGTGAACAGGATCAGGCCCTTGCGCAGCCGCCCGTACTCCTCGGGGAGCGGCTCCTTGACCTTGATGATCATCTCCGCCTGCGCCCAGACCTCGTCCGCCGACTCGAGGACCGTCGCCCCCGCCGCCCGGTAGTCCGCATCGCTCACGCGGGAGCCGACGCCGGCCCCCGTCTCGACGACGACCTCGTGCCCTCGCGCGATGAGCTCGTGGACGCCCGCAGCGCCCAGCCCCACCCGATTCTCGTTGTTCTTGACCTCCCGGGGTACCCCGATTCGCATGTCGCGCCTCTCTGCTGTGAGTGCCGGCCCCGTATCGGGCCGCTGGCCCCAGCATGTCACCCGTCGGGCGCTGAGGGGCACCGCAACGCTGAGCTCCTGAGGCTGCGCCGTCTTCTGGGTTCCGGGAGCGGACGAGCGCGGCGCCGGTCCGGCGCACGGCCCCCGCTGTGGTCCGCGGCACCGTCGGCCGATATTCGCAGGCCCACGGCGCCGGGCGGCCCTAGACTCGATCCGGCCCCGCGCGGGCCGGCCCGCGCGCCGCCCGCGCACGGTCCCGCAGTCCTCGTCCGAACAGGAGCCCGCCCGTGATCACCGTGCACGACCTCGCCATCCGAGTCGGCGCCCGGCTCCTGATGAGCGACGTCTCCTTCCAGATCACCGCCGGGGACCGGGTGGGGCTGGTGGGGCGCAACGGCGCGGGCAAGACCACGCTGACGAAGGTCCTCTCCGGCACCCTGGACCCCTCCGAGGGCAGCGTCGAGGTCTCCGGCGAGCTGGGCTACCTGCCGCAGGACACCCACAGCGGCGAGGACACCGAGCCGGTGCTCGAGCGCATCCTCTCCGCCCGCGGACTGGACCGGATCCTGAGGAAGCTGCGCCGGGCCGAGGAGGAGATGGGGGACATGAGCCTCACCGCGGCGCGCCGCGAGAAGGCCATGGACCGCTACCCGCGGATCGAGGCGGAGCTCGACGCGGCCGGCGGCTACGCGGCCGAGGCCGAGGCGAAGCGGATGGCGGCGAACCTGGGGCTGCCCAACCGGCTGC
>CAZHSL010000190.1:0-5584 GCA_964535185.1 uncultured Corynebacterium sp. | reverse complement strand
GACAGCATCGAGGTGGGCGGCCCGCAGGACGGCGTGGACGCGCTCAAGGCCGGCAACGCCGCGGCCTTCGCCCTCACCGCCATCTCGCTGAACTGGCTGGCGGACAACACCGTCGACGGCGTCGAGGTGACCGAGAGCTTCGTCGCCGAGATCGACGGGGTCAAGCAGGTCGGCGCCGGCGGCACCGTGTTCCGCAAGGAGGACACCTCCCTGCTGGACGCCTACAACGAGAAGCTCGCCGAGATCATCTCCGATCCCGAGCGCTACCTCTCGATCGTCGGCGACTACGGCTTCAGCGAGGAGGAGCTGCCGCCCGAGGACATGACCGCCGAGATCCTCTGCTCCGGTGATCTGTCCTCCCTCCAGTGATCCCCCGCTCCATCGATGACGGTGTCCCGGCACGAGCCCACGCGGGCCGTGCCGGGACGTCCGTGAACCGAGAGGTGATGTCCCGATGGACGGAGTGATCGGTTTCTTCCAGGACCTGGGCCCGAATCTCGCCCTGGTGCTGGAGCGGTCGCCGCAGATCCTCGAAGGCGTCCTGGTCACGCTGGAGATGATGGTCCTGGGCGCGCTGCTCGCGCTCGTGATCTCGTTCGTCTTCGGCATCGCGCAGGTCGTGAAGTACACGGTGATCCGCGGCGTGGCCCGCGTGTTCGTCGAGTTCTTCCGCGGCACCTCGCTCGTGGTCCAGCTGTTCTGGCTTGCCTTCGTGCTCCCGCAGCTGCCCTACCCCCTGGGCTTCCAGCTCGAGCCGCTCGCGGTCGGCGTGATCGCCCTGGGGCTGAACTACGGCGCGTACGGCGCCGAGGTGGTGCGCGGCTCGATCGGCTCGGTGCCCAAGGGTCAGTACGAGGCGATCAGCGCGCTCAGCCTGAGCCCGGCCCGCGGCATGTTCCGCGTCGTGATCCCGCAGGCCTGGGCGCTGATGCTGCCCTCGCTGTCGAACCTGTGGATCCAGCTGCTCAAGGGCAGCGCCATCGCGGGCTCGGTGACCCTGTACGACCTCTTCTTCCAGGTCGAGCAGCTGCGTGACCGCACCGGCACCTGGTTCGCCTACATCTTCGCACTGCTGGCCTACTACCTGATCGCCTGGCTGATCGTGATCGTGATGAACGGCCTGGAGATCCGCGCCAAGCACAAGATCGGCCGCGGCCCCGCCCTGCGCGACTCCTGGCGCTCGCTCTTCCAGCCGCCCGGTACCACCCGTGGCGGCAGGAGATCCCTGCGCGTGGCCAAGAACAAGGCGGAAGGCAGTGCCGCCACGGCGACAGGAGGTGTCGGGGTATGAACAATCAGTCCTGGTGGTCCTGGGAGCACGCCGCAGCGGTCCTCCCGGACCTGATCCTCGAGGGTTTCAAGATCACCCTCATCGCGACGGTGCTGGGCACCCTCATCGCCCTGGTGCTGGGCCTGGTCGTCGCGATCATCCGTCGCGGCTCGCCGGGGTTCGTCAACGCCCCGGTCACCTGGGTGGTCGAGTTCATCCGGATGACCCCGCTGGTGGTCCAGCTGGTGTTCGCGAACCTGGTGCTCTCGCCGTACTTCGACTCGACGCTCGCGATCGGCATCTGGGTGCTGGGCATCCACTACACGACCTACATGGCCGAGGTGTACCGCGCCGGCATCGACTCGGTGCCCAAGGGGCAGTGGGAAGCGGCCACGGCCCTCTCGCTGCCGCGGATGCGCACCTGGCGGGCGGTGGTGATCCCGCAGGCGATCCGCAACACTCTGCCCGCGCTGGGCAACTACGCGATCTCCATGTTCAAGGAGACCCCGTTCTTCGTCGTGATCTACATCCCGGAGCTGGTGCGGGTCGCGCAGGACTACGGCGCGGGGCACTTCCGCTACACCGAGGCGATCACTCTGGCGGGTCTGATCTTCCTGGCCGCCAGCTATCCCACCTCCCTCCTGATCCGACGACTGGAGAAGAAACTTGCCTGAGAACACAGCCAGCAGCGGCACGGCGGACGTGCCCCACATCGAGTTCCGCGACGTGGTCAAGCGGTTCGGCGACAACACCGTGCTGGACGATCTGAACTTCACCGTCACCCAGGGGGAGCGCGTCACGCTGATCGGGCCCTCGGGCTCGGGCAAGACCACCATCCTGCGGCTGGTGATGACGCTCGAGGAGCTCACCGGCGGCTACATCCACATCGGTGGGACGCCGCTGCAGTACGAGGAGCAGGGCGGCAAGCGCGTGCGGATCCCGGACAAGCGCCGCCGGCGCACCACCACCGACATCGGCATGGTCTTCCAGCACTTCAACCTGTTCCCCAACATGACCGTGATGGAGAACATCATCGAGGCCCCCGTGAACGTCATGGGGCTGAGCAAGGCCGAGGCCGCGGACAAGGCCGAGGGTCTGCTGGACAAGGTGGGGATGGCGTGGAAGAAGGACGCCCGTCCCTCGGAGCTCTCCGGCGGTCAGCAGCAGCGCATCGCGATCGCCCGGGCCCTGGCCATGGACCCCGAGATCCTGCTGCTGGACGAGGTCACCTCGGCGCTGGATCCGGAGCTGGTGGGGGAGGTGCTCGCGGTGCTCAAGGACATCGCCGCCGAGACCGACATCTCCATGCTGATCGTCACCCACGAGATGCAGTTCGCCAAGGACGTCTCCAACCGCGTGATGATGTTCGACCACGGCTCGGTGATCGAGCAGGGCCTGCCGGACAAGATCTTCAGCGACCCCGAGAACGAGCGCACCCGGGACTTCCTGCGCGCCGTGCTCTGAGGCGCGAGGCCGTCCGCCGATCGTCCCCGACGGATGCGGCGGCGGCTCGCGCTGTAGTCTGTCCCCGTTCGTTCCGCGCCGACGCGGTCGCCCTGAGTGCTGTCGGCGGCCGCTTCCCGGCGTGCCGACCCCAGGAGGCCCTGTGCCAGATCCCGACGCCATCGCCGTCCCCACCCTGACGGCCGAGTTCCCCGTCGTCGGCGACGACCCCCACATCGACGCCCCGCTGCGCGCGACCGTCCGTCGCCTCTCGACCCTGCTCGGCGGTGCCCTCGCCGACCAGCACGGTCAGGAGATGCTCGACCTCGTCGAGCAGGTCCGCAAGCTCACCAAGGAGGCCAAGTCCTCCGAGTCCGAGGCCAGCGCCCTCGACGTCCAGACCCGCCTCGCCGAGCTGCCCATCGAGCAGGCCACGACGCTGACGCGCGCGTTCTCCCAGTACTTCCTGCTGGCGAACGCCGCGGAGCAGGTCTACCGCGTCCGCGCGCTCCAGGAGCGCCCCGCGGCCGAGTCCTGGATGCCGCGCACGGTGCGCGCCATCCACGACGAGCTCGGTCCCGAGGGCCTGCAGAAGGCGGTGGACTCGCTCGACGTGCGCCTGGTCTTCACCGCGCACCCCACCGAGGCCTCCCGGCGCGCCGTGCTCACGAAGCTGCGCCGCATCTCGGACATCCTCGGCGAGGACACCGAGGAGGGCACCATCGAGCGGCGCCGCCAGGACCGCGATCTCGCCGAGCTCATCGAGACCCTCTGGCAGACCGACGAGCTGCGCCGACACCGCCCCACCCCGCAGGACGAGGCGCGCAACGCCCTGTACTACCTGCGGCAGATCTTCCGCCAGACCATGCCGGAGATGCTCGACGACCTGCGCGAGGAGCTGCGCGCGCACGACGCGGACATGCACGACGACCAGGTGCCGCTTCGCTTCGGCTCGTGGATCGGCGGGGACCGCGACGGCAACCCCTTCGTCACCGCCCAGGTCACCCGCGAGGTGCTCGAGCTGCAGGCCGAGACGGCGATCGACTTCGCGATCGAGGTGATCTCCGATCTCATCCTCGAGCTGTCCGTCTCCAGCGAGCTGACCGGCGAGGACCAGCAGCTGTTGGAGAGCCTCGACGACGACCTCTCCCACGAGACCGAGATCGACCCGACGCAGCAGGAGCTGTACCGCCAGGAGCCCTACCGCCTCAAGCTCGGCGCGATGCGCTCCAAGCTGCGCGCCACCCAGGAGCGCATCCGCTCCGGGGAGGGTCATGTGCACGGGCGCGACTACCGTGACAGCGGCGAGCTCCAGGAGGACTTCCGGGTGCTGCGCGGGGCGCTGCGCCGCAACGGCGGCGAGCGCGTCGCCGATGGTGCCCTCGCCGTGGCCCAGCAGGTGCTGGCCGCCTCCGGTCTGAACCTCGCCACCCTCGACGTGCGCGAGCACTCCGAGAAGCACCACGAGGTGCTGGCCCGCCTGTTCGACCGGGTGGGCGAGCTGGACCGGCCCTACATGGAGCTCAGCCGCGAGGAGCGCACCGCGGTGCTGGGACGCGAGCTCGGCAGCCGGCGCCCGCTGGTCGGGTCCGCGATCACCGAGGACGCCTCGATCCTCGACGACGCCACCCGCACCACCTTCAACGTGTTCCGGGAGATCCGCGACGCGCATCGCGTCTACGGCACCTCCGTCATCGAGACCTACATCATCTCGATGACCCACGGCGGGGACGACGTGCTCGCGGCCGCGCTGCTGGCCCGCGAGGCCGGACTGGTGAGCATCGCCGGGAGCGAGGAGCACCGGGCCGACATCGGCTTCGTGCCGCTGCTCGAGGAGGTCTCCGAGCTGCGTCACGCTGGGGAGATCCTCGACCAGCTGCTGTCCGATCCCTCCTACCGGGAGATCGTGCGCCTGCGCGGTGACCGCCAGGAGGTCATGCTCGGCTACTCCGACGGCAACAAGGACGCCGGCGTGATCACCAGCCAGTGGGAGATCCACCAGGCTCAGCGTTCGCTGCGCGATGCGGCGGCGCGTCACGGCGTCACCCTGCGGCTGTTCCACGGCCGCGGCGGCTCCGTCGGCCGCGGCGGCGGCCCCACCTACGACGCGATCCTGGCCCAGCCGTACGGCGTGCTCGAGGGCGAGATCAAGTTCACCGAGCAGGGCGAGGTCATCTCCGACAAGTACATGCTGCCCTCGCTGGCCAAGGAGAACCTGGACCTGTCGCTGGCCGCGGTGCTGGAGGGCTCGGCCCTGCACACCTCGCCGCGCACGCCGGCGAAGACCCTGGACCGCTTCGGCGAGGTCATGCAGTCGGTCTCCGATGCGTCCTTCGCCCGCTACCGCACCCTGGTGGACGACGAGAACCTGCCGGAGTACTTCGTCTCCGCCACCCCGGTGGAGCAGCTCGGCGACCTGAACATCGGCTCGCGCCCCTCCAAGCGCACCACGTCCTCCAAGGGCCTCGACGGGCTGCGGGCGATCCCGTGGGTGTTCGGCTGGACCCAGTCCCGCCAGATCGTGCCCGGCTGGTTCGGCGCCGGCTCCGGCCTCAAGGCCGCCCGCGAGGCCGGGCTCGAGCCGGACCTGCACGAGATGTACCGCAACTGGCACTTCTTCCGCACCGTGATCAGCAACGTCGAGATGACGCTCGCGAAGACGGACATGCAGATCGCGGCGCATTACGTGCACTCGCTGGTGCCGGAGCACCTCTGGTACCTCTTCGACCGCATCCGCGAGGAGTACGAGCTCGCGGTCTCCGAGATCGAGCGGCTCACCGGCGTGCTCGACCTGCTGGACAACCAGCCGATCCTCAAGCGCACCCTGGCCGTGCGCGACCGCTACCTGGATCCGATCTCCTACATGCAGGT
>CAZHSL010000189.1:0-5649 GCA_964535185.1 uncultured Corynebacterium sp. | reverse complement strand
GTCGCTCAGCTGCGCCCTCCTGCTGATCTCCTCCCGCGGACGCTGCGCGGGCGGCTCGTCCCTCGCCGACCGCTCCGCGCCCGCAGTTCGTCGCTCAGCTGTACAGCGCCTCCGTGTCCTCGTCGACCCAGTCGAGGGTGCGCTCGACGGCCTTCTTCCACAGACGGAGGTAGCGCTCGCGGGTCTCCTCGTCCATCGCGGGCTCCCAGCGCTTGTCCTCGGCCCAGTTGTCGATGACGTCCTGCTCGCCGTCCCAGAAGCCGACGGCGATGCCGGCCGCGTAGGCGGCGCCGAGCGCGGTGGTCTCGATGACCTTCGGGCGCACCACGGGCACGCCGAGGATGTCGGCCTGGAACTGCATCAGGGTCTCGTTCATGACCATGCCGCCGTCGACCTTGAGCTCGGAGAGCTCCACGCCCTCGCTCTCGGCGTCGGCGACCATCGCGTCCAGCACCTCGCGGGACTGGAAGGCGGTGGCCTCGAGGGTGGCCCGTGCGATGTGGTTCTTGTTGTGGAAGCGGGTCATGCCGACCATCGCGCCGCGGGCGTCGGAGCGCCAGTGCGGGGCGAACAGGCCCGAGAAGGCCGGGACGATGAACAGGCCGCCGTTGTCGTCGACCTTCGTGGCGAGGTCCTCGATCTCGGGGGCGTCCTTGATCAGGCCCAGGTTGTCGCGCACCCACTGCACGAGCGAGCCGGTGACCGCGATCGAGCCCTCGAGGGCGTAGACCGGCTTGTTGTCGCCGATCTTGTACGCGACGGTGGTGAGCAGCCCGTTCTCGGAGCGCACCAGGTCCTCGCCCGTGTTGATCAGCATGAAGTTGCCGGTGCCGTAGGTGTTCTTGGCCTGGCCCACGTCGAAGCAGGCCTGGCCGAACGTCGCGGCCTGCTGGTCGCCGAGGATGCCCGCGATCGGGGTGTCGATCAGCAGGTCGTTCTTGCGGCCCTTGCCGTACACCTCGGAGGAGGAGCGGATCTCCGGAAGCATCGAGACGGGGATGCCCATGTCGCCGGCGATGTCCTCGTTCCAGTCGAGGGTGTCGATGTTCATCAGCATCGTGCGCGAGGCGTTGGTGACGTCGGTGACGTGCACGCCGCCCTGCGGGCCGCCGGTGAGGTTCCACAGCAGCCAGGAGTCGGTGTTGCCGAACAGCAGCTCGCCGGCCTCGGCCTTCTCACGGGCGCCCTCGACGTTGTCGAGGATCCACTTGACCTTCGGGCCGGAGAAGTAGGTCGCCAGCGGCAGGCCCACCCGCTCCTTGTACTTGTCAGCACCCTCGTCGCCCCCGAGCTCGTCGCAGATGCGCTGGGTACGGGTGTCCTGCCAGACGATCGCGTTGTAGACCGGCTCGCCGGTGGCCTTGTCCCACACCACGGCGGTCTCGCGCTGGTTGGTGATGCCCACGGCCGCCAGCTGGTGGCGGTTGATGTCAGCGCCCACGAGCGCCTTGCCGACCACGTCGCGGGTGTTCCTCCAGATCTCCTTCGGGTCGTGCTCGACCCAGCCGGACTTCGGGAAGATCTGCTCGTGCTCCTTCTGCCCGCTGGAGACGATCTGGCCGGCGTGGTCGAAGATGATCGCGCGGGTCGAGGTCGTGCCCTGATCGATGGACATGATGTACATGGTCTGGTCGTTCATCGGAACTCCTTCGTCGGTGATGAGAGGTCGTGAGGTGCGGCTGAGCGGTCGGTGCGACGGCGTGGTCGATCAGAAGTAGATGATCGAGGCGAGGCCCGCGAGGCCCGCGCCGATCATGGGACCGACGATCGGTACCCACGAGTATCCCCAGTCGGAGCCGCCCTTGTTCTTGATCGGCAGAATCGCATGCGCCAGACGCGGACCGAGGTCTCGGGCGGGATTGATGGCGTACCCCGTCGGACCACCGAGGGACGCGCCGATGGCGAGCACCAGCAGCGCGACGGCGAGCGGGCCGAGCTGGTGCGGCGTGTTGCCGAACATGATGATCACGAAAATCAGCACGAAGGTCGCGATGATCTCGGTGACCAGGTTCCAGCCGTAGGAGCGGATCTCCGGACCGGTGGAGAAGGTGCCCAGGATGGTGCCGGGGTCCGTCTCCTGGTCGTAGTGGTTCTTGTAGACGAGCCAGGCCAGGATCGCGCCGAGGAAGGCACCGATCAGCTCGGCTGCGAAATAGGTGAACGTGGTCCCGAAGGTCTTCGGGATGCCCGGCGCGTACTCGGCGGCGTCACTCATGAGCAGCCCGAACGTCACGGCGGGGTTGATGTGGGCACCGGTCTTGAAAGCGGTCCACACGCCGGCGAACACCGCCAGGCCCCAGCCGAAGTTGATCAGCAGCCATCCGCCACCGTTGCCCTTGGTCTTGCCGAGGATGGCGTTGGCGACGACGCCACCGCCCATCAGGGTCAGCATCGCGGTGCCCGCGATCTCTGACAGCAGGATCGTTCCGAGTATTTCCATCTCTCGTTCTCCTTCGCGATCCGCGTCGATGCGGATCAGGCTTCGGCTGAGCTCCAGGTCCTGCCCAGGAGTGCGCCGCACCTGCGACGCCGCAGGGCGGGTGGGATCGGCCCGCCGCTCGTCGGAGAGCGGGGACGCATCGGGCCAGGCCCGGATCAGCCGGTCACAGCGCTCCGAGGAGCGCAGCAGGGGCGCACACCGTGCACGCCCCGCACGGTGCCCGGATCTCGTCTCCGGGCACCGGATCGGTCATCGTCGGGTGGGCACCTCCTGAGCCTCGGCGAGGCGGGCTGCTGCCTGCTCATCGCTGGTGGTGCGTTCGCCGTCCAGACGGGCGGCGATGAAGTTCCGGTAGGTCTCGACCTCGCGGGCGCGGGCGGCCTCGTCCCAGCCCAGCTCGGGGCCGACGAGCGCGGCGACCTCGTCGGCCGCCGCGACCCCGCGGTCCCGGGTCTCGTAGTCCAGGCGGGTGCGGCGCTCGAGCACGTCGGCCAGGTGGCGGGCACCCTCCGCGCGCACCGCGTACAGCACCTCGGCGCGCAGGTAGCGCGGCGCGTGCTCGAGGGGCGTGGCGAGGCTCTCGTCCTCGTCGATCAGGGCCAGCACATCGCTCAGCAGCGCGCCGTAGCGGAAGAGCAGTCGGTCCATCCGGATCTCGTCGAAGCCGTAGCGTCGGGCGATCTCCTGCTTGTCCCGCACCAGGGTGCGGTAGCCCTGGGCGCCGATCACGGGGATCGAGCGGGTCAGGCTGGGCCGACCGGGCTGGGAGTCCTTGATCGCGAAGTCGACGACGTCCTCGGCCATCACCCGGTAGGTGGTGAACTTGCCGCCCGCGATCGCGGTCAGCCCCGGCTCGACCTCCATCACGGTGTGCTCGCGCGAGACCTTCGTGGAGCCCTTCGAGCCGCCCGACTTCTTCACGGGCTGGAGCAGGGGGCGCAGCCCGGAGTAGACGCCGATGACGTCCTCGCGGCGAAGGTCCTCCTTCAGCACCGCATTGGCGTGCTCGATCACGTAGGCGATGTCGTCGCTGGTCGCGCCGACGTCGCGCGGGTCCTGGGTCCAGGGGGTGTCGGTGGTGCCGATGACCCAGTACTCGTCCCACGGGATGATGAACAGCACCGACTTCTCGGTCTGGGTGATGATGCCGGTGTCCGGCACGGCGGGGATCCGCTCGCGCGCGACGGTGATGTGGATGCCCTTGGAGGCGAGCACCTCGAGGCCGGAGTCGGCGCCGGCGAGCTCCTGCTGCTCCTGGGTCCAGACGCCGCCGGCGAGGATGGTCTCGCGGGCATGGACGTCGAACTCCTCGCCGGTCTCCTCGTCCCGCACCCGGGCCCCGATGACGCGGGTGCCCTCACGGAGGTAGTCGACCACGGTGGTGTAGTTCGCGACCGCGGCGTCGTGCTGCGCGGCCGAGCGCACCAGCATCATCACGAAGCGGGCGTCGTCCATCTGGGCGTCGTAGTACTCGAGCGCGCCGACGGCCTTCTCGCCGTCCAGGGCCGGGAACACCTCGAGCATCTTGTCGTGCAGCAGGTGGCGGTGGAAGGGCACGGCGCGCTTGCGGCCGATCGACTGCATCGCATCGTAGAGGGCCACGCCGGAGCCGATGAACGCCCGGTCCACGACCTTCTTGAAGAAGGGGAAGACGAACTTGATCGGCTTCACCAGGTGCGGAGCGGTGTGCTCTAGCAGCAGGTCCCGCTCGCGCAGCGCCTCGGCGACCAGCGTGAAGTCGAGCATCTGCAGGTAGCGCAGGCCGCCGTGCATCAGCTTGGAGGAGCGCGAGGAGGTGCCGGAGGCCCAGTCGTGGGTCTCGACGAGGCCGACGGTGAGACCGCGGGTGGCCGCGTCGAAGGCGGCGCCGGCCCCGTTGACCCCTCCGCCGACGACGAGCACGTCGAGGGGATCCTGCGCGGTGGCGGCGCCGAGGCGCGAGAGATGCTCCGCCCGGTTCGTGGGGGTGAGGGCGGACCGCTGCTGATCGGACACCTGACTGCTCCTTCGCATCGAGACCTTCGGTTCCCGTCCGGCGGGTGGCGAGCCCCTTCGCGGTGGACCCGACCACCGGACGTGGTGGGCGCCATCGTGGGACGTGCGTGCATCTGTTCGCAAGCTCCGTGCACGAACGTGCAAGACTGGTGTCCATGACTCGTGATTCCCGGCTCGGGGGCCTCTATTCGGTTGCACGGATGTATTACGAGCAGGGCCAGACCATGGAGGCCATCGCCAGCACGCTCCGGGTCTCGCGCTCGACGGTCTCGCGCATGCTGCGGGACGCCCGCGAGGCGGAGCTGGTGACGATCTCCCTGCGACCGCCGGAGGCCCAGCGCGTCGAGGAGCTGGCCCGCCGCATCGCCCGCCAGTACGGCGTGGCGGTGCGCGTGGTGCCGTCCGTCCCGGAGGACGACCAGCGGGAGCGCCTGCGCACGGTCACCGAGGCGGGCGGCGCGCTGCTGGACGAGATGCTCGAGCCGGGCACCACGCTCGGCCTGGCCTGGGGCACCACGATCGCGTCGCTGCTCGGCTCGGTCCGGGCCCGGCCCGTGCCCGGTATGCGGATCGTGCAGCTGAACGGGGCCATCAACACCGAGGGCTCGGGCCTGACGTACATCGGTGCGGTGCTCTCCCGCGCGGCCACCCGTTGGGACGCGACCGTGCACCAGTTCCCGGTGCCGGCCTTCTTCGACTATCCCGCGACCCGGGAGGCGATGTGGCGCGAACGGTCCGTGCAGCGGGTGCTGGCGACCCAGCGCGAGGCCACGGTCGCCGTGTTCAGCGTGGGCGCCTTCGACGCCGAGGTCCCCAGCCACGTCTACACCCACAACTACCTCACCGAACAGGATCTGCGCTCGCTGCGGGCCGACGGAGCGGTCGGCGACGTGTGCACCGTGTTCCTGCGCGCCGACGGCACCTGGCGCGACATCGCGATGAACCATCGCGGCTCCGGCACGGCACCGGACCGGCTGCTGCGGATCCCCCGTCGGCTGCTGGTCGCCTCCGGCTCCCGCAAGGCGCTCCCCCTGCGTGCGGCGCTGCGGGCCGGCGTGGCGACCGACGTGGTGGTCGACGAGGTCACGGCCCGGAGCCTGATCGCGCTGCGCTGACCGCGGGGCCGGGGCGCCCTGCACCCCGCCGCACCGCACCCCACCGCACCGCACCGCACCGCACCGCACCGCACCGCACCGCACCGCACCGCACCGCAC
>CAZHSL010000188.1:0-5667 GCA_964535185.1 uncultured Corynebacterium sp. | reverse complement strand
GACCAGCGAGTTCGCCAGCGAGCGGAGCAGGTTCAGTCGCGCGTTGATGTCCGTGAAGTTCTGCAGGGTCCAGCCGCCGGTGGGGAACAGGTCCGTGGGTGAGCTGGTGGGACTCTCCTGGAACGCGCCGACGGCCATGAACCAGAATGGGAAGACGAAGGCGAGTGCGCAGAGGGTCAGCGCCGCGTACAGCGCGATGCTGCTGCGCAGGGTGCCACGGTGGGAGGCGGTGCGCCGGGGTTCGCGGATTGCCATGTCAGGCCTCCCGTCCGGTACGGGCGGCGAGCATCGACAGCAGGCCGATGCCGATCACCAGCATCACTCCGATCGCCGAGGCGACGTCCGGGTTCGTCTGCTGGATGCCCTTCTGGTAGATGAGCAGGACCGGGGTGGCGGAGGCGCCGTCGGGGCCGCCGCCATTGGTGAGCAGGTACGGCTCAGTGAACAGATTCGCGCCGGTGATGATGGCGAGGATCAGTACCAGGGCGGTCACGCTGCGCACACCGGGCACGGTGACGTTGCGGAACCGGGCCACCACGCCGGCGCCGTCCATCGCCGCTGACTCGTACAGCTCCTTCGGGATGCCTTGGAGCGCGGCGAGGTACAGCAGGATGTAGAACCCCAGCTGCTTCCACGTCACGTACAACGCGATCGACGGCATCGCCAGGGTGCTGTTGACCAGCCAGGACGGTTCCGGGGCGAGCGGACCGAGGATCGTGTTGACCAGTCCGTTGCTGGAGAACAGCAGCATCCACACCCCGATTAGTGACACGCTCGCGGTGACGTAGGGGATGTAGAACGCGACCCGGAACGTGGAGGCGAAGCGCACGATCCTGTTCAGCGCCGAGGCGAGCACGAGCGAGAGGATCGCGGTCAGCGGCACATTGATCACCAGGAACACGGCGATGTTCTTGAAGGACTGCTGGACCTGCGGGTCGGTGATCGCACTGACGTAGTTCTCGAACCCTACGAAGGGGTGCTCGACCACGGCGGTGGGCGCGGTGAAGAAGTAGTCCTGGAAGGAGATCCACACCGCCTGGATCAGCGGCCACGCCATCACCGCCGCGAGGAACAGCACGTAGGGCAGCGCCAGCAGCAGCCCCAGCGGCTGGGCTCCGAGGACGCCGCCGAGCGGCTGACGGGAGCGCCGTGGCCGCGCGGGAGCGTCGTGGGTGGTGCCCGTCATGATCAACCCTGGACGAGCTGGTCGATCTTCTCGGCCGCGGCCTGGAGCGCGCCCTCGACGGGCTCCTTGCCGAAGATCACCGACGCCGAGTACTGATCACGGAAGGTCTGCCACACCTCGATCGAGTTGGGGACGTTGGGTACGTCCACGACTCGCTCCGCCTGGGATGCGAACACGGTGTAGTCGGGGTTCTCCTCGAAGTAGTCGGGGAAGGCGTCCAGCAGCCCGGCGCGCAGGGGCATCTGCCCGGTGGCCTCGAGGAATGCGCCGTCCTGCTCCTCGGAAGTGGCGAATTTCAGGAAGTCCCAGGCGGTGGCTTGGTTCTGGGACGTGGTGAACATGGAGACGTTCTTCGAGTCGGCGAAGGTCTTCACGGTCGATGGGTCGGAGCCGTCAGCCGTGGGGACCGGCATGAAGCCGACGGGGAACGCGTCCTTGTACGAGCTGATCGCCCATGGGCCGGCGCTCTGCATCGCGGTCTTCCCTGTGGCCATTGCGTCGTCCGTCGAGGCCTCCTTCGGGGCGAGGCCCTCGGAGTAGATCGAGGCCCACAGCTCGGCGACGGCAAGACCGTCCTCGGAGGCGAAGGTGGACTTCCCGTCCTCCACCAGCTGGGTGCCGTGGGTCTGCGCGATGTACAGCGGGTAGAAGTCGAACCAGGGCTGGAAGAACTCGTTGGTGGGCGAGGGCCAGATCGCAGCCTGCGCCGCTCCGGATTCCACCAGCGTGCGGCAGCCCTCCAGGAAGGACTCGTGAGAATTCATCCCCGGATCCTCCGGGTTCAACCCGGCCTTTTCGAACAGGTCCTTGTTGAACATGATCATCACGGGGTTGGACTTCCAGGGCAGCAGGTAGTACTTGCCCTCCTCGTCCGCGTACCCCTTGGCGACGTCTGCTCCGGAGCGCTCCTCGATGTAGCTCGCGCCGTCCTCGAAGGAGGTGAGGTCCACGAGCCCGCCCTGCTTCACCCAGCCGGGGGCGGCGGCGGTGGAGATGTTGAAGACCAGATCCGGGGTGGTGCCTGCGGTGATCGCTGCGGTGATAGCCTCCTCGGAACTCTGCCCGGCGGGGATCTCCTGGGCCTCGACCTGCTCGTCGGGGTGCTCCGCGTTCCACGCCTCGACCACGTCCTTGCCCCAGGCGACCTCCTGCTCGTTGTTGGACAGCCAGATTGAGATCGGGCCGCGGGCCTCGGTGGCGCCGCCGGAGCCCCCTCCGTCGTTGCCGCA
Organism: uncultured Corynebacterium sp.; assembly: GCA_964535185.1. Classification (GTDB taxonomy): domain Bacteria; phylum Actinomycetota; class Actinomycetes; order Actinomycetales; family Dermabacteraceae; genus Brachybacterium. The sequence continues at coordinate 3,252 of CAZHSL010000188.1, read as the reverse complement.
GGCGGCGAGAGCGGAAGCGGCGAGCGGGGCGGTGATCGCACCGGCGGTGAAGGTGCGTCGGCTGATGTTCATCGTTGAACTCCTCGGGGTGTGTGGGGCGGGTGGGTCAGCGGGGCGGCGCGGCGATGCTGCCGCGGGAGATGACAGCGGTGTTCTCCACCGGCACATGGTCCGGGGCATCGCCGGCGATCGTGGCGAGCAGGGTGTGCATGGCGATCACCCCGCGCTCCTCGGCACCGGTCGCGACGGTGGTCAGGCCGGGGGAGAGATGCGCTGAGAGCTCGGTGTCATCGAAACCTGTGATGGAGAGCTGCTCGGGCACGCGCAGACCCCGGCTGCGAGCAAGGGAGAGACCGGCGATCGCCATCATGTCGTTGGCGTAGACGATGGCCGTGGGCGGCTCCTCGAGCTCCAGCAGCTGAGCGGTCGCCGTCCGGCCCGAGGCTGCGGAGAAATCTCCTTCGACCACGAGCGAAGAATCCAACCCGCGCTCGCTCAGAGACGCGGTGAAGGTCTCACGGCGGACGCGACCGTGGACGTACCGGTGCGGGCCCGCGACGTGCGCGATGCGAGTGTGCCCAGCGTCCGCGAGCAGGCCGACGAGCTCGGTGACCGCGCGGGAGTCCTCGGAGAAGACAGAGGTGAGGCCGTCGATCTCCCCGTCCGAGGGACGGTGGGCGGTGAGGACCACCGCCGGCAGATCGAGATCACGGACCAGCGCGAACCGCGGGTCCTCGTCCTGCACGTCCAGCAGCAGCACGCCGTCGGCCCGGCCGGCGGCGAGGCGCCGGTAGACCTCATGCTCGGCCTCCTGGGTAGAGACGGCATGGAGCATCAGTCCCATGCCGTGTTCGGCCAGCACCCGCTCGCAACCTGCGATGAACCGCGGGAAGAAGGTGTCGGTGGCCAGAACCTCAGGGTCCCGGGCCACCACCAGGCCGATGGCGCCGGTGCGTGAGGTGGCCAGAGCCTGGGCGCGGTGGCTCGCTGTCCATTTCAGCTCCTCGGCTGCGGCGAAGATCCGCTGCCGGGTCTCTTCGGAGACCGGTCGCTTGCCGGAGTACGCGAGGGAGACCGTGCCCTTGGAGACGCCGGCATGGCGGGCCACGTCACCGATCGTGACCTTTCGGGGCACGCTCATGTCTCAACTCCTCGTGGGGTGGCCCTTAGCGCGCAGGACTGCGAGAGACCCTTGCGCAAACCGGTTTGATGGCTCACTATCAAACCGGTTTGTCCCCTGCGTGTCAACACCTCCGGGTACCGCTTGGGTCTCGGACGCGCAACGATCCTCACCGTGGAGGCCACCGTGATCACCCGACGCACCCTCATCCGCACCGCCGTCCTCACCGCCGTGGCCACGCCGGCCGCTGCGGCCACCGCCGCCCCGGCGAAGCCTCCGGCTGCGGCGCCTCTGACCAACCTCACCCACCTGCGCTTCCTGCTCGACGAAGTTCCGCTTCCCGATCTCGAGGGTCACTCGACCTTCGCCGGCGGGCCGTCGGGCCTCGCTCCCTGGACCTACGTCGACCGCGGTGAGGACGGCACCTTTACCCGCGTGGGTGGCGGCACCCTCGATGAGCCCACCGGGCACTGGTCCCAGGGCGCCTACAACGCGGATGACATCTCGCGCTGCGCGATCGTGTTCCTCCGCGCTCATGCCGTCTTCGGCGAGGCGGCGGACCTCGAGACTGCCCGCGAGCTGCTGAGGACACTCGCCTACCTCCAGGTCGGCTCCGGTGCTCATGCGGGCAACGTGGTGCTGTGGATGCAGGCCGACGGCACACTGAACCGCAGCGCGATTCCTGTCGAACTGCCCGACCCCTCGGACTCCGACGAGTCGTACTGGCTGGCTCGCACCATCTGGGCCCTCGGCGAGGGCGTCGCGGCCTTCCGTGTCGCGGACGAGGCGTTCGCCGGTTTTCTCGAGGAGCGTCTGCACCTTGCGCTCGACGCCCTCGAACGTGCTTCTCTGGGCCGCTACGGGCAATGGGAGAGCGCTGACGGAGTACGTGTGCCGGGCTGGCTGATCGCCGGCGGCGCTGACGCGACCGGTGAGGCCGTGCTCGGCCTCGCCGCGCACCTGACGGCGCGCCCGGGTGACGCCCGTGCGGCGAGAGCGGCCGAGCAGTACGCCGAGGCGATCGCGGCGATGGCCTCCGGCGGTGTCGGGACGTGGCCCTTCGGCGCGATCATGCCGTGGACCGGTTCACAGAGCCTCTGGCACGCCTGGGGAGGCCTCGCCCCGGCCGCGCTCGCCGCCGCTTCGCACTGGACGGACGATTCTCCTGCCGCGGCGGTGGGAGACGCGGGGGTTTTCACGCCGCAGCTGATGACTTCGGGCGGTCCGTACAACGCCTGGTCACCCGTTCCGGGAGAGGCGCAGATCGCCTACGGCGTGCACGGCCGTGTCGAGTCGCTGCTGCGTGTCGCCGACGCGACCGGCGGACAGGGTCTGCGTGAGCTCGCCGCGCTCGCCGCCGGGTGGTTCTTCGGCGCGAACCCGGCCGGTGCTCCCGCGTACGACCCTTCCACGGGCGTGACCGTCGACGGCATCGAACCGGACGGACGTCTCAACCGCAACTCCGGGGCCGAATCCACCATTCATGCCCTGCTCACGATGCTCCTGCTCGACGCCCACCCGGACCTCGCCCGCACGGCGAAGCGTCTCACCGCGGCTGCGGAGGCGCGGGGCATGCTCTGGCTCCCCGCCGAGGAGGCGGAGGTGGGAGGCGGGGCCGCCGTGGTTACCCCGGACAGCGGATGGACCGGCGAATCGAACTGGCGCGGTGCGTACGTGCTCGCAGAGTCCGGCGGCACGGTGCGCTTCACGCTGACCGGTGCTGCTCGCGACGCTGTCTCGGCGGGCGGCGCGACGGCGCATCCCGTACTCCATCGCGCCGCCGAGGACGCCGGCGCCGCCACCTGGACAGCGCTCGACGCCCACGGCACAGCCACCGTGCTCGGCACCCTTGCTCTCGGCGGCGTCGGCGATCCGGGCCTCACCGAGTGGGAGGGCGTGCTGAAACCCGTTCCGCTCGATGTGGAGATCCCGGCCGGGACGACGGCGATCCAGGTCGAGGTCGACGGGCGTCTTGAGCTCGACGAACTGATGCTGCTGCCGGCCGTCACCACTGCGCGTTTCCCGACGAGCGGCCGAGACGCGGTGACACTGGCTGTTGCGGCCTCTGCGGCGAGGGCTGTGGTGAAGCCTGGCGAGACGGGCAGCGCCTATGCGGCCGACGGCACCCGGCG
>CAZHSL010000187.1:0-5672 GCA_964535185.1 uncultured Corynebacterium sp. | reverse complement strand
GCGGCGGCGGTCTCGTCCTGGAGCCCGCTGAACCCGTCGCCGATCAGCACGGTCACCGCCGTCCCCTCCAGCCCCTCGTCCAGACGGAGCTGCGCCTCCTTGATCTGGGCCGCCACGGACCGCGCCGCGAGGTACCCCTCGGGCCCGTGGACGATCGTGGCGGGGCCGGTGGCCTGGCGCGTGTTCCCGGGGCTCGCGACCCCGTAGCCCCGTTCGCCGAGCTGCTCGGTGACGTCGCCCGCCAGACCGCTGCGGCTCGTGCCGTTCAGGACCGTCACCGCGACCTCGCCGGGCGGGAGCGGGACCGCCCCGGGCTCGGGGCAGGTCAGCTCCACCGGCTCGGGACCGAAGGACTTCTCCGCGATGACGCCGGGATCCTCCACGGGCTCGCGCAGCTCGCCCACCGCGTACACCCCGATCACGACCAGGGCGACGGCCAGGATCGAGAAGATCGTCAGCTGGGTCGCCCGCAGGCGCCGCGTGCGGCGCAGCCGTTGATCCCGTCGACGCACGTCGACGGCGGAGCGGCCGTACGGGTGGGCATCGCGGTGGGAGGAGCTCATCTCAGTCCAGCGGGCGGTAGCGGATGCCGAAGGCGTCCAGGCGCGGCAGGTGGGCGCGCAGACGCTCCTCGAACTCCTCCCAGCTCTGCTCCGGGGAGCCCCAGGCCCGCTCGGCGAGGGCGCACATCCGCGGGAAGGCCATGTACTGGACCTGTGCGGCCGAGGGCATGTACTCCGTCCACACCTGCCCCTGCAGGCCCATCAGCAGCTTCTCCTGCTCCTCGTCGAGGGCGTGCGGGGAGAACGTCGCGGTGTAGACGTCCTTGACGGTGGTGAGCCCGCCGATCGCGAGCGGCTCGTCCTTGGGGGAGGCCTGGTAGTGGTCGAAGTAGGTGTGCTCGTTGTTCGCGATGATGGTGCGGAAGCCGCGGGAGGTCGACTCCTTCAGCCCGTTGCCGTGGCGCCAGTTCATGATCACGGTGTCGTCGGGCAGATGGCTCTCGAGCACCTCGTCCCAGGCGATGATCCGCTTGCCCTTCTCGGCGAGGACGTCGGCGGCGAACTGCGTGAAGCGCCCCTGGATCTCGGACACCCGGGTCAGGCCCCACTCGTTCATCCGCGCCCGCGCGGCCGGGGAGCGCTCCCACTCCACGCGCGGGCACTCGTCCCCGCCGATGTGCACGTACGGGGAGGGGAAGAGGTCCGCGACCTGGGTGAGCACATCGCGCAGGAAGTCGAAGACCTCGTCGGAGACGCCGAGGACGTGGTCGGAGATCCCCCAGACCTCGCGTACTCCGAGCTGCTGGTCGGGGACGTTCCCCAACTCCGGGTAGGCAGCGATCGCCGCCTGCATGTGCCCGGGCAGGTCCACCTCGGGCACGATCATGATCCCGCGACGGCGGGCGTACTCGACCAGGCCGGAGAGCTCCTCCTGGGTGTAGGAGCCGCCGTGCCGGATGCCGTCGAAGGTCCAGGACTCCTCGTCCTCGCCCATGTGCCCCACCAGGGTCTGCTCGCGCCAGGCCCCGACCTCGGTCAGGCGCGGGTAACCCTTGATCTGGATGCGCCAGCCCTGGTCGTCGGTGAGGTGGAGGTGCAGGACGTTCAGGCGGTGCAGCGCCATCGCGTCGATGAGCGTCTCGATCTCCTCCGTCGGGAGGAAGTGGCGGGCCACGTCGAGGTGCATCCCGCGCCAGGCGTACTTCGGCCGGTCGGAGATCGTCACGCAGGGGATGGAGCCGTTCGCTCCGGTGACGATCTGGGCGAAGGTGTTGCGGCCGTCGGCCAGCGCGGCTTCGCTGCCGGCGCTGAGGGAGGCCCCGGTGGGCGAGATCGACAGGGCGTACTCGGCGGCGCCGAGCGCGTCGTTGAGGCCGACGGACAGCCCCTCCCACGGGTCGTCCGTCTCCCATGTGCCCTCCGACCACACGACGGACTGCGGCAGCGGGACGAGGGCGAGAGGATCGGGCATTGCTTCTCCTGGGAGGGACGACATCGACCGTGTGCGCCCCCAGTTTGCCACGGGGAAGCGACCCGACGTGCCCGCGGCCACATCGACGGCGGTCGCGGCGCCGACCGTCGGACGCACGGGAGCCCGGTCGGCGTGACCGACCGGGCTCCCTCACGATGCCCTGCTCCTTCCCGTTGACGCTCGCGCGTCGAGCAGGCCGTCGTGGTCCTGGGTCCGTCTCCTGCGGACCGCTGCGTCTGTCAGCGGTAGGTGACGAACACGTGCGGTGCGTTCCACATGGAGCGCTCGACGACCCTCTGGCGCGAGCTGGAGGCGTCGATGATCTTCCCGTTGCCCACGTAGATGCCCACGTGGCCGTAGTCGTTGCCGGTGTAGGCGACGAGGTCGCCCGGCTTGGCCTCGGACTTCGAGATGATCCGACCGCCGAAGACGTATCCCTTCGCGGTCTTGCGCGGCAGCTTCGTGCCGGCCTGGTTGTACGCGTGGTACACCAGCCCGGAGCAGTCGAAGCCGGAGGACGGCGAGGAGCCGCCCCACACGTAGCGGACGCCGATCTGCGCGCGAGCCGCATTGACGATCGCCTGTCCGCGCACGGAGCCGACCGAGTCGCGGTCGTCGTCCCGGCCCCCGGAGCCCGAGGAGATGCGGACATCGCTGTCCAGGGCGTTCCAGGTCTTGGGGCCGACGACGCCGTCCACGCCGATCCCGGCGGCGGACTGCAGAGCGCGCACGGCGCTCGCGGTGCCGCTGCCGAAGACGCCGTCGACGGCGATCGAGGCGCCGCTGGCGTTCAGGCCCGACTGGAGCGTCCTCACGGCGGCTCCCCGGTCGCCCTTACGGAGCTTCGGATGCCCCACGGAGGCCGGCGGTGCGGACGGCGCGGAGGTGCCGCCCGAGCCGATCGAGGTGCCCTTGCCGAGCGCCGCCCACGTCTTGGGGCCGACGACGGCGTCCACGCCGATGCCTGCGCTGGACTGCAGGGCCCGGACCGCGGAGGCCGTCGCCGAGCCGAACACCCCGTCGACGCGCAGGGACGCGCCGGAGGCGTTGAGCTGCTTCTGCAGGCTGGTCACCGCGGCACCGCGCGAGCCGACGCGCAGCTTGGGCTGCGAGGTGCTCGGTGCCGTGGCGGCGGTCCCGGTCAGCGCGCCCCAGGTCTTGGGGCCCACCACGCCGTCGACGCCGATGCCGGCCCGCGACTGCTGGCTCTTCACGGCGCGCAGGGTGGCGGAGCCGAAGACGCCGTCGACCTTGAGTGAGGCGCCGTGCGCGTTCAGCCGCTCCTGCAGGTAGGAGACGGCGGCACCGCGCGCCCCGATGCGGAGCTTGACGGACGTGAACTGGGACTTGGTGGTCGGGACGAGGCTCGGGGCGACACCGCGGACGGTGGAGGCCGCGGGCGCCTGCGCGCCGGCTGCAGCGCCGCCGGCGAGGACCGCGGTGGCGGAGACGGCGCCGATCACGGCGGCCCCTCCGACGCCCCGACCCACGGGAGCGGCGAGCCCCCGGTAGTCGATCACGGCACGACCGGGAGCCCGGTGCGTGCCGCGTGGAGCTGTCTGGAACATGGCGGGTGCACACTTTCTCCGGCGCCTCGCAGGAGGTGCGACGGCGGTGACGACGCGCACTGACCAGCGCCCGTCACCCAGGGAAGCGGAGGAAGCGACCGGACCGGTGACGGGAAGGCGGCAGCCCGGTGAGCACTGCCTGAGAAACGGCAGCACCGCTGGACACTGTATGTGCAGGTGAGGGAGGGGTCCCAGGGGAGTTTGCTCTCCGACCGACACCTCTTTGCCAAGATTTTGCTGAAGATGCCGTTATTGGCCCGTGTTGCTCTCGGAATTCGAATCACATCATGGTAGTTACGCCTTTGTTGTTCGTGAGCGCAGAGTGGGAGATCCCGCGCTCGTCTGGGCGATTTCGGGGGTGGAGCCGCAGGTCAGCGCGGCGCTTTTTGCCCGAGATGTCCGTTCCGCCTTATTTGTGGGCGCATCGCCCGCAGTGCGCAGAGAAAGGGAGGGGAATGTCGAAGGAGGGCGCGGCTCGTCATCCGGAATGTGCGGACGGAGGCCGGCATCGAGGCGGCCGCGAATGGGCCGGGAATGGGCCAGGAGCGGCCCGGGAATGGAGGAAGGGCCGGGGGTCGGTATTCGATCCTCGGTCCTTCCCTGGTGGTCGGGGTGACAGGATTTGAACCTGCGACCTTGCCGTCCCGAACGGCACGCGCTACCAAGCTGCGCCACACCCCGGTGATGCCTCGCCGGAGCGGGCCACCGAGGAGAGACTTTATCAGTCCCCGGGGGTCCTCACCGCACCGGTGCGGTCTTCGGGGCGCGCAACGTGAGCAACGTCGCCTCCGGGGGCGTGAACAGGCGGTAGTTCGAGTACGGGCTCGCGCCCATGCCCGCGCTGACGTTCAGCGGCACTCCCTGCCAGCTGGACAGGCCGCGGGCCTGTCCGCGAGGGATGTCGCAGTTGGTGACCAGTGCACCGAGGCCCGGTACGCGCAGTTGGCCGCCATGGGTGTGGCCGGCCAGCACGAGATCCGCACCGTCGGCGACGAAGGAGTCGAGCACCCGGCGATAGGGGGCGTGCGCGACACCGATCCGCAGCACGTTCCCGTGCGCGGGCGGCGGGGGTGCCGGGTGCTGCGCCGGGGGCATCCGGTCGAGCTCGAGGTGCGGATCGTCGACGCCCGCCAGGCGCACCTCCAGCCCGCCCAGCTCGATGCTCGCCCGGGCGTTGGTGAGGTCCTGCCAGCCGTGCTCCGCGAGCCGCGCGGTGAGCTCGCCGACGGGCAGGGTGGGCACCTTCGGATCCGTCATGCCGGCGGGCCGCGGATCCGGCAGCAGGTAGCGCGCCGGATTCTTCGGCATCGGCTCGAACATGTCGTTGGAGCCGTGCACGAACGCCCCGGGGCGCCGCAGCAGCGGCTCCAGCACCTCGGCCAGCACCGGGATCGAGGCGGCGGAGGCGATGTTGTCGCCGGTGTCGATCACCAGGTGCGGGCGCAGCGTCGTGAGGTGCTCGAGGAAGTCGAGCTTGCGCCGCTGGTCGGGCATCAGGTGGATGTCGCTGATGTGCAGCACCCGGATCGTGCGGGTGCCCGGCGGCAGGATCCGCAGCTCGACCTCGCGCAGCGTGAAGCGGTGGATCTCGACATGGCGCGCCCAGACATGGGCCGCAGCGGCGGCGCCCAGTCCGAGGCCGCCCACGGCTCCGACGGCCGCGAGAGCGGGCCGCACCTCAGTTCCCGCCGGTGGACTGCCGGATGACCACGGTCTCGCCCTCGGGGAGGCGGGTGCCGGGTTTCGGATCCGTCCCGATCACGTACCACTTGCCCACCGAGCTGCTCGACTCGTTGCGCACCTCGACCTTGTAGCCCGCCGACTCGACCGCGCTCGTGGCCTGGCTGAGGACCATGCCCGAGACGTCGGGCACGACGCCCTTCTGAGCCGCATCGGGCGACTGCCCGGCCGGCTTCTCCGGCGCTGCCGGGAACGGCTCGCTGGGCAGGCCCTCGTGGGCGCGGGTCATGTACTCCTGCCAGGTGGGCAGGGAGACCGTGTTGCCCCAGACGCTCCCGCGGCGGAGCATCTTCCCGTCGACCTCGAAACCGCCGGGGCGGACGTTGGCGTTGGGGTGGCCGAACCACACGGCGGTGGACATCTGGCGGGTGAAGCCGACGTACCAGGTGT
>CAZHSL010000186.1:0-5674 GCA_964535185.1 uncultured Corynebacterium sp. | reverse complement strand
TCCCCTGCTGGCGCGCGACCTCCACCACCTGGGTGAGGAGGTTGTCGATCTCCGCGTCGGGGATCACCGACTGGACGATCGGCTGGAGCTGTCCCTGGATCAGCAGCAGCAGGGTGGGCAGCTGCTGGACCCTCAGGGCACCGGCGACGCGCTGCTGGCTGTCCGCGTCCACGATGCCCAGGCGGACGGCACCGCCCATGGCGTCGACCGCGCGGCGCAGCCCGGAGAGGAACTGGTCCGCCTCCGGCACCCGGGCGCTGGTGACCAGCAGCAGGGTGGGGATCGACTGGGAGTCGGCGATGAGCTGCTCGAGCCCCTGCTCGGTGACGACGACCTCGTGGGCGGAGGGCGTCCCTGCGGAGCCCGCCCCGCCCGTCTCACCGCCGGCGGGCTGCTTCAGGGCGGCGAGGTCGATGATTCCGTACGGATCGGTCACAGGTGAACTCCTTCGATGGCGGTGGGACGGCCCCAGTCTAGGGAGTCCCCCCAGGTGCTGCGCGGTGCGGCTCCGGTCACTTCCCGGAGGCGTCCAGCGCGGTCTGGGTGGCGCCGATGGGCTGGACCTGACCGCCGGCGTCCTCCGAGGGGATGAACAGCGCCACGTGGGTGCCGTACTTCCGGATGTACTCGGAGGTGAACTCCTTCTTCCCGATCACCTTCGTGTACTTGTTGTCCTCGGCGTAGCGCATGGTCGCGCCGTCCTTGATCGAGACCTTGCGGGTGGACAGCAGCGTCCCCAGCACGATCGCGCCGCCGTCGTCGGTGCGCAGCCCGGCGAACTCGTCGTCCTTCACCGAGAAGGACTCGTGGATGGTCGCGGCCTCGTCCTTCTCGACGCCCGCGTTGAGCTCCTTGCGCTCGGTCTGGATGCGCTCATGGGTGCCGGTCTGGAACGGGTTCGGCGCCAGCAGGTCATCGGGATCCTCGGCGTCGCCCAGCGAGAGCACGGAGGCGTACAGCTCGAGCGCCTTCGCCGGAGTCATCACGAGCCCCTCGCTGTCCGGGGTGACCTGCTCCGAGCCGACCGCGGCGTCGGGCACCATCGGCATGTCGACGCCCACGGCCTGCTGCGCCCAGCCCCAGGTGGTGTACGGCGACTTCGCATCCTCCTGCTGGAGCGCCATGAAGTACGGCACGCCCTCCTCCTCGGAGTCCTCGACCAACGCGATCGCGACCCGCGGGAACTCAGCGTCCACCGAGGTCAGCGGCACCAGGAGCTCCTCGCCGGGGACGCGGAGCTCCTCGGCCCACTCCTCGGCCTTCTCGATCATCTCGTAGGCCGCGGTGCGGAACTCGACCGCAGAACCGGTGACGCGGGGCGAGAGCTCCTTCGGCTCCAGCGCCTTGTCGGCGGCGACCACGGCGGCGTTCACCTCGGGCACGATGGCGGTGATCTGCTCGGTGGTCTGGGCCGGGGTGGGCTCGGCCAGCTCCTTGCCGGTGGGCGGTGCGGGCGGCGGCTCGGCCTCCTCGCCGCACGCGGCGAGCAGGCCGGCGGCGAGCAGGCCGCCCGCGCCCAGGAAGAGGCCGCGACGGCCGACAGGACGAGTGCTCATCGTGAGTTCCTTCTGCGCACCGGGGTGCTGGTCGTGGCGGGTCATCGACGGTCCTCGTCGTCGACGGCGTCGATCTGCTCGGTGCGGTCGTCGGCGGCGGGGGTCTCGGCGGCGGTCGGGTCCGCGGCCTCCTCGGCCGGGGTCTCGGCGGCGGGGGCGGGCTCGGCCGGGGCGGGGTCCTCGGCCGCGGGCTGCTCGGCGGCGGCGTCCGCATCCGGGCTCGTGCCCAGCGACCACACGTTCTCCTCGCGCGAGTGCTGCGGGTCCGCGGCGAACAGGCGATCGATGTCCGCGTCCTCGCTCTGTGCGGTCGGGGACGCGGCGCCCTCGGTGCGGGGCTCCGCTCCCGCGGCGGCGCCGGCGGCACCTGCCGCGACGGGCGCCGCGGCGTCGTCGTCGGCGGCGTCGGGCGCCTCCTCGATCGGGGCGTCCGCCTCCTCGTCACGGCGTCGGCCGCCGAGCGAGACCACCAGCAGCACCAGGCCGATCACGGCGATCGTCGCGCCGCCGGCGTAGGCGAAGGGCACCCACTCGTTCTCGGCATCGACCGGCCAGGTGATGGAGATCTTCTCGGCGCCGGGCTGGGTGCCGTCGGTGACGATCAGCAGGGCGCGGTAGGGCTGTTCGTTGTTCTCGCCGTTCGGGTCGTCGTTCTCCCCGGCCCAGAACTCGTGGACGTCCAGCGTGTAGGGACTCGGCGCAGTGTCGACCGTGCGCCAGAGGTCCGAGGAGGTGGGGTCGGCCAGCTCGTCCTCCCCGTCGGGGTGGATCTCCTTCGTGCTCAGCGTGGTCCAGTCGCTCGCCCCCGTGATGCGGGTGTGGTGGACCCCCTCGAGGTAGGCCTCGATGTCGCCTCCACCGGCGGTGATCACGGAGACGTCGGAGGCGCCCTCGATGACGAGCTCGCCCTCCTGACCGCCCACGTACAGCACGCCGGGGTCGATGACCACGGCGGGGCCGGCATCGGAGAGGTCCACCGTGGCGGTGGTCTCGGTCTCGGGCGCCCAGGTGGTCTCGCCCAGGCGGCCCAGCACGAGCCCGGTCAGTCCGATCAGGACCAGGATGAGGGCCAGGAGTCGTTGCACGGTGGATGCTCCATTCGGGGTGACTCGGCGCGGACCGAGCGGATGACCAGGCCACGATACGAGCGGCGACGCGGGCAGAACAGGCTCGAGTGAGCATCTGCACCTGGGTAAAGCACTTCTCATGAGCATCTCATCGGTGTCTCATGCGCGGGCCGGGGGCCGCCGCCCCCGTGCCGCGCCGACGCTCCGCCGGGTCCCGCCGGCGGGCTCGCGGCGGCCGCGGTGTCGTACCCTGGCCGGGTGCGTCTCGTCGTTGCTCGTTGCTCCGTCGACTACACCGGTCGACTCACCGCCCATCTCCCGCTCGCTCCGCGGCTGCTGATCGTCAAGGCCGACGGCAGCGTGCTGGTCCATTCCGACGGCGGCAGCTACAAGCCGCTGAACTGGATGACCCCGCCGTGCACGCTGACCACCTCGCGCCGCGGCGACGAGGAGGCGAGCGAGGATCCCGAGGGCGAGTGGATCGAGCAGTGGGACGTCGTGCACGACAAGACCGGCGACCGGCTGCGGGTGCGCCTGGTCGAGGTGTTCGAGGACTCCTCCCACGAGCTCGGCGTCGATCCGGGCCTGCAGAAGGACGGCGTCGAGGCCCACCTCCAGGCCCTGCTCGCGGAGAACATCGACACCCTCGGCGAGGGCTGGTCGCTGGTGCGCCGCGAGTACTTCACGGCGATCGGCCCGGTGGACATCCTCGCGCGCGACGAGTCGGGGGGCTCGGTCGCGATCGAGATCAAGCGCCGCGGCGAGATCGACGGGGTCGAGCAGCTCACCCGGTACCTCGAGCTGCTGAACCGGGATCCGCTGCTGGCTCCCGTGCGCGGCGTCTTCGCCGCCCAGGCCATCAAGCCGCAGGCGCGCGTGCTCGCCACCGATCGCGGCATCGACTGCGTGACCCTCGACTACGACGCGCTGCGCGGCATCGACGACGCCGAGTCCCGTCTGTTCTGAGCGTCTGTTCCGAGCGCACCGCGGGCCCGCCCCGCATCCCCTGAGCACCTGGAGAAGAGATGAGCACCGCCCCCGCCCCGCAGAACTCCCCCGCCGTCGACGCCGAGCTGGCGCTGCGCGGCACCGCCGTGCTCGAGCAGGGGCTCGTCCCCGACGCCCTGGTGCTGATCTCCGGCGGGGACGTCCTCTGGGCCGGTCCGGCCGCGCACGCCCCGCAGCACGGGGCCGAGCGCACCGTTGCGCACGACGGTCTGATCCTGCCGGGCCTGGTGGACCTGCACTGCCACGGCGGCGGCGGCGCCTCCTTCCCGGACGCGGCCTCGCCCGAGGACATGCTCACCGCGGTCCGCGAGCATCGCCGCCACGGGACCACCAGCCTCGTCGCCTCCCTCGTCACCGCGGACGCCGCCACCCTGCGCGAGAGGGTCGCCGACCTCGCCGGCCTCGTGGCCGACGGGGAGATCGCCGCGATCCATCTCGAGGGGCCGTTCCTCTCCGTCGAGCGCCGCGGCGCCCAGAACCCCGAGCACATCACCGCCGGCGACGCGGACCTGGTGCGCGAGCTCGCCCAGCTCGCCGGCGGAGCGCTCGCCACCATGACCGTCGCCCCGGAGGTGGAGGGGGCGGACGAGGTCATCGAGGCCCTCGCCGAGGTGGGGGCGGTCCCCTCGCTCGGCCACACGGACGGCTCCAGCGCCCAGATGACCCGCGCCGTCGCGCACGCCCGCGACGAGCTGCGCCGGGAGCACGGCCGCTCCGCGCTGCCCACCGCGACCCATCTGTTCAACGGGATGCGCCCGATCCACCACCGGGACCCCGGGCCCGCCCTCGCGGCGCTCGACGCCGCCGCTTCCGGCGATCTGGTGGTGGAGGTGATCGCCGACGGCGTCCACCTCGATGCCCGCACCGTCGCCCATGTCTTCGCGATCGCGGCCGAGCAGCACGTGGTGCTGGTGACCGATGCGATGGCCGCGGCCGGCATGCCGGAGGGCCAGTACCGGCTCGGTGCGCTGGACGTGACCGTCGAGGCCGGGGTCGCGACCCTCACGGGCGCCTCCGCGATCGCCGGCGGGACCGCGCACCTGCTCGACGTGGTGCGCTTCGCCGTGCTCGAGGCGGGCGTCGACCTGGTGCGCGCCGTGCGGGCCGCCTCGTCGGTGCCGGCCGCGGTGCTCGGGATGCAGGACCGGATCGGCGCACTCGCGCCCGGCAGGCGGGCGGATGCGGTGCTGGTGGACTCCGCTCTGCAGCCGGTGAGCGTGCTGCGCGGCGGTGAGGTCGTCACCGGCTGACGGGACGCATCCCGAGCGGCGGCGCGCCCCGGCCCGCCGGGACGGGAGCGGGACCGCTCAGTCGGCGTCGCCCAGCACGGAGCCCGTCGGCGCGGCCTCGAGCCAGGAGTTCAGCGCCGCTCCGGAGGCGAGGTCCACGATCGCGCTGACCTCGCGGCCGCCGTCCAGGCTGAAGGCGATGAGGCATCGCTCCTCCCCGCCGTCGACCTGGGAGGGCAGCCGCTGCCGCGTCACCTCGCGGATCTCGCTGCGACGCAGCACCACCTCGGGGCGCAGCCGCAGGGAGAAGGCCCGGAACCAGCGCAGACGGTCCGTGCCGAACCGCATCAGGCCGTGCTGCCAGCTCGATCCCCCGACCAGGCCGCGGCGGCGCACCGTGCACTCGAAGGCGCCCCGGATCCTGGAGACCAGCACCTGGCGCGCGACCAGCAGGAGCACCACCACCAGTACGACGAAGAGCATCCCGATCCCCCCAAGGAGGATCGGGATGCTCAGGTCGCTCATTCCGTGCGCAGTCGGCTCAGAGGCGGGAGGCCGTGGGCTCGACGACCACGGCGTCGTCGACACCGATGGTCACGACGTCCGCGTCGACGGAGACGAAACCGCCCTCGACGTCCAGCGCCTCGACGTGGCCGTCCTGGTCGATGATCCGCACCGCACCGGTGCCGAGGATCGCCAGGGTGGGCTGCATCTGCGGCAGGATGCCCATCGAGCCGTCGATCGCGGGCACGACGACCTGCGCGGCCTGCCCGGTCCAGACGGTGCGGTCCGCGGTGACGAAGGTGACCTCGAG
>CAZHSL010000185.1:0-5685 GCA_964535185.1 uncultured Corynebacterium sp. | reverse complement strand
CAGCGGCGACTACGCCGTCGAGGACGGCCAGGAGGTCACGCGGATGCGGTGAGCGGGGGCGAATACCCGGCACACTGCGGAACGCGGCGACGACACCGCACGCCTCGTCGCGCCGGATCGTCACCCTTCCGTGACCAAGCGGAATTCTGTCGAACTGTAGACGGAATAATTCCCTCCCATTAGCGTTCCCCGGCATGGACCGGCAATGGAGCGTCAGGGACCAGCACCGTGCAGATGTGCTGGCGCTGCTGCATCGCGGCCGGAAGCTCACCCGAGGGGAGATCGCCGAGGCGCTGCGGCTCACGCGCTCCACCGTCTCCGACATCCTCGGTGGCCTGCTCGATCAGGGCATCATCACCGTCACCTCGCAGCGAGCCCCCGGGGGCCGGGGCAGGCCGGCGGAGGTGCTCGGCATCCATCCGGGGGCGGCACGCTTCGTCGGCATCGACTTCAGTCACGCCGCCGCCATCCTGTGCCTGGCGAATTCCGCCGGAGAGGTGATCGCCTCCGCAACCGTCGAATACTCGCCCGGTGCCGGGTGGGACGCCCGGGTACGCCAGGCGATGCAGACGATCCGCGAGCTCGCTGTCGGCGAGATCCACCTCGAGTTCCTCGCCCGGATCGGCATCGGCCTGCCGGGCCCCAACTCCGCCACGTGGCACGGCTTCCCCGCGACCGAGACGCCGACGGAGCCGTTCCAGCTCGTCAAGGCACGCATCAGGGAGATGTTCGCGGACGAGTTCGGGTGCGACGTGCTGGTGGACCACCACATCCGCTTCGCCGCCCTCTACGAGGCGAGCATCGACGGACAGGCCGAGCACAGCATCATCTATCTGCGGCTGTCCACCGGCGTCGGCGGTGCGGTGCTCGACACCGGCACCGCTCTGCGCGGAGCGCACCTGCTGGCCGGCGAGATCGGCCACATGATCAGCGACGAGAGTCCCACCGCACGCACCTGCCGATGTGGCCGACGCGGATGCCTGGAGACCGTCGCCTCCAAGGACGCCGTCCTCGAGGACTGGCAGCGCACCGCCGGCGCCGACGCCGATCTCGACCACCTCGCGGCCGCGCTCGCCAATCGGGATCCCCGCGCCCTCGAGCTCGTCACGGGGCTGGCCGTCACCGTGGGGCGGGTGCTCGGCATCGCCGCCCTCGTCACCGATCCCGACGAGATCGTGCTCGCGGGAGAGGTGGGCATCCTGCTCGAACCCGTGCTGCCCGCGCTCCGCGACGCGATCTCCCGGCAATGCCTCGTCGGCACCGACCTGGTGGTGCGCAGCGGGGAGACCGCCCACCAGCAGGGAGCACGTGGCGCGATCGCGGCCCTGCGCGCCGCCGACCAGCCCGTGCCGAGACCACGCCCCGCCCGAACGGGCAACCTGCCGAACCCGGCCGAAGGAGCACTCAGTGTCCGCTGACCCCAATGCCACCGTGGTGGCGACCGACGAGGCCACCACGGCCACACGTCGGAAGGTCCCCACCCTCCTCGTCCTGAATGTGATCACGATCTTCCTCGGCCTCGGCGTGTGGTGGCTGCTGTCCCTCCTGGGCCTGCAGATCCCCGGGCCGCCCGAGGTCGTCGTGGCCGCGATCGACCTCGCCACCTCCGGCATCCTGTTCCAGGACATCGCCGCCTCGCTGCTGCGAGTGTTCTCCGGCTTCCTGCTCGGCACGCTGCTGGCGATCCCCGTCGGCTTCCTGATGGGTTGGTACACCTGGGCTCGCGGACTGTTCGAACCCTGGGTGCAGTTCTTCCGCACCATCCCGCCGCTGGCGATCATCCCGCTGGCGATCGTGCTGATGGGGATCGGCGAGCAGCCCAAGGTGTTCGTGATCTTCCTGGCCTCGTTCCTGGCCTGCGTGATCTCCACGTTCCAGGGCGTGGTGCAGGTGGACAAGACCCTCCTGAACGCTGCACGCGTGCTCGGCGCGAAGGACGGCACGATCTTCGCCCGCGTGGTGGTGCCCGCCTCCACCCCGTTCATCCTCGTCGGCATGCGCGTGGGGCTCGGCTCCGCCTGGGCGACCGTGGTCGCCGCCGAGCTGATCGCCGCCCAGCAGGGGCTGGGCTATCGCATGCAGCAGGCCCAGATCTACTACGACCTGCCCACCATCTTCGTGGGCATCCTCGTCATCGGCATCTTCGGTTTCGCCATGGACCGGACCCTGCTGGCGATCGAGGCCCGCGCGACCCAGTGGCAGGAGCGCCGATGAACACCCGCACCACCCCCAGGACCCCACCCTCCGGCAGCGACCGGCACAAGATCCAGGTCCGGAACGTCACCAAACACTTCGCTGTCGGCGGCCAGCGCTTCGAGGCGCTCGGCGGCGTGAGCCTCGACGTAGCGGAGAACGAGTTCATCACCGTCGTCGGTCCGTCCGGCTGCGGCAAGTCCACCCTGATGAACATCCTCGCCGGACTCGAGGAGCCCACCTCCGGCACCGCCCTCGTGGACGGCGGAGAGGTGCACGGGCCCAGCCCCGAGCGCGGCGTGATCTTCCAGCAGTACGCGCTGTTCCCCTGGCTCACCGTCCGGGACAACGTCGAGTTCGGGCTCAAGACCGCCCGCGTCCCCGCCGCCGAGAGGCGCGAGCGCGCCCAGCACTTCATCGACATGGTGGGCCTCGGCGACTTCGCCGACTCCCTGCCCAAGACCCTCTCCGGAGGGATGAAGCAGCGCTGCGCCATCGCTCGCGCCTACGCCATGGATCCCTCGATCCTGCTGATGGACGAGCCCTTCGGTGCGCTGGACGCACTCACCCGCGTGCGCATGCAGGAGAACCTGCTGGAGACGTGGGAGAAGGACAAGCGCACGATCGTGTTCATCACCCACGACGTCGACGAAGCCGCGTTCCTCGCCAACCGCGTCGTCGTGATGGCGGCGAAGCCGGGGCGCATCCACCGCATCATCGACGTCGACCTGCCCTACCCCCGCACCGAGGACGTGCGCCTGTCCCCGGAGTTCACCGAGATCCGCAACGAGATCTGGACCTCCGTCTACCACCAGTGACCCCTGACCCCGACGGCACCGCCGCCGTCGGACCACCCCGAGAGGAACTTCGCCATGAGCATGTCCCGACGTACCGTCCTGGGCGGCCTCGCCGCCCTTCCCGCCCTGTCCGCTCTCGCCGCCTGCGGCGGCGCCGGGGGCGGCTCCGGCACCACCGAGATCACCTACGGCTACATCCCCGACTTCAACGGAGCCAGCCTGCTCGCCATCGCCGACGAGCAGGGCCTGTGGGAGGAGAACGGGCTGAAGGCGAACCTGCAGACCTTCACCAACGGTCCCCTGCAGATCCAGGCGCTGGGCACCGGTGACCTGGACTTCGGCTACATCGGCCCCGGTGCCATGTGGCTGCCCGCCTCCGGCAAGGCGAAGGTGCTCACCGTCAACGGCGTGGGCCAGGCGGACCGCGTCATCGCCCAGCCCGGCATCTCCAGCATCGAGGACCTCGCGGGGAAGAAGGTCGGGATCCCCGAGGGCACCAGCGGCGACATGATCGTCCAGCTCGCCCTCGAAGCGGCCGGCATGAGCCTCGACGACATCGAGAAGGTCGCGATGGACCCGGCCACCGTCGTCTCCGCCTTCTCCTCCGCGCAGGTCGATGCCGCCGGCATCTGGTACCCGATGATCGACAACATCAAGGAGCAGGTGCCCGACCTCGTCGAACTCGCCCAGAACTCCGACTTCGCCGACGTCATGCAGTTCCCCAACGTCATGGTCACCGGTGCGGAGTTCCCCGAGAAGAACGAGGAGACCACCCTGGCGGTGCTGAAGGTGCTGCGTTCGGCGATGGACGTCCGCGTCGACGACCTCGACGGGACGATCGAGCTGGTCGCGAAGATGACCAACTCCGACGCGGAGGCGGTCGCGGGAGATGCCGCCAACGGCGAGTACTACAAGGCCGCCGATCTCGACGGACTGGTCGAGGACGGCACCGTCGAGACGTGGCTGACCGCCATGAACGAGTACTTCGAGAAGAACGGGAAGATCGAGGGGGAGACGGTCGCGCCGGCCGACTTCTACACCTTCGACCTGTTCACGAAGGCGGGTGAGTGACCATCACGGCCGCTTCGGACGACGGTGCGCGGCTCGGTGCCGCCGGGCCGCGCAACGTCCTGTCGATCCTCACCGACCAGCACCGCACCGACACCCTGGGCTGTTACGGCAACCCCGTCGTGCGCACCCCGCACCTGGACGCCCTCGCCGGCAGCGGCACCCGCTTCGACCGCTGGTACACCCCGAGCGCGATCTGCACGCCCGCCCGAGCCAGCGTGCTCACCGGCTACGCGCCCTTCCGGCACAAGCTGCTGGCGAACTACGAACGCAACGTCGGCTACCAGGAGGATCTGCCCGACGGGCAGTTCACCTTCTCCGAGGCGCTGCGGGATGCCGGCTACAACTGCGGGCTGCTGGGTAAGTGGCACGCCGGCACCGAGAAGCTGCGAGGCCACTACGGCTTCGACGGCGCCGAGCTGCCGGGCTGGCACAATCCCGTGGACCATCCCGACTACCTCGCCTACCTCTCCGAGCGCGGACTGCCGCCGTACGAGATCTCCGAGCAGATGCGCGGCACCCTGCCCAACGGCGGCCCCGGGAACCTGCTCGCCGCACGGCTGCATCAGCCCCTCGAAGCGACCTTCGAGCACTACCTCGCCGATCGCGCGATCGAGCAGCTGCGCGCCTACGCCGCGGATCAGGAGCGGGACGGCACACCGTTCTACCTCGCCCTGCACTTCTACGGCCCGCACCTGCCGTACGTCGTCCCCGACGAGTACTTCGACATGTACGACCCCGAGCAGATCGAGCTGCCCGCCTCGGTGCAGGAGACCTTCCTGGGCAAACCGCCGGTGCAGGCGAACTACTCGGCGCACTGGACGTTCGACACCATGAGCGAGGCCGACAGCCGCAAGCTCATCGCCGTCTACTGGGGATACGTGACCCTCATCGACGAGCAGATCGGCCGGGTCCTGGCGGAGATGGACGCACTGGGCCTTTCCGACTCGACCGCGGTCATGTTCAGCTCCGACCACGGCGAGTTCACCGGTGCGCATCGCCTGCACGACAAGGGCCCGGCGATGTACGAGGACATCTACCGCACCTGCGGGATCGTCCGCGTGCCCGGCGCGCCCGCCGGGCAGGTCCGGGACGAGTTCGTGAGCCTGCTGGACACCACGGCGACCGTGCTCGACTGGTGCGGGCTCGACCCCTCACCCGCCGTGGACTCCCGCTCGCTGCTGCCGCTGGTGCGCGGAGAGGACGTGGACTGGGACAGTGCGATCGTGTGTGAGTTCCACGGCCATCATTTCCCGTACCCGCAGAGGATGCTGCGCACCGAACGCTACAAGCTGGTGGTCAATCCCGAATCGGTCAACGAGCTCTACGACCTCGAGCGCGACCCCGACGAGCTGCACAACCGCTACCGGCATCCGGAGATGCGGGAGGTGCGCGAACGGCTCAGTGCCGACCTCTACCGACGCCTGCGCGACCGGGGCGACAACTTCTATCACTGGATGACGTCGATGGACGACATCGGCCAGGTCGACTACGACCCCTCGATGAGCGGACTGGACGAGGGGACGCACCGGGCAGCGGAGGCGTAGCGGGACAGGGGAGGTGCGGGCAGGGCGGCATACCCTGATCCCATGCCCGCCCTCCTCGCCCTCGACCTCGGTACGACCTC
>CAZHSL010000184.1:0-5701 GCA_964535185.1 uncultured Corynebacterium sp. | reverse complement strand
GTCGCCCCCACGTACAGCAGCGACCGCTCCTGCAGCTCGGCGGCCTCGCGGGTCTGCTCGTCATAGGCACCACGCGTCACGTCGATGCTCGAGGAGTCGTCGACGCCGAACAGGACGACGTGCGTGAACTCCATGCCCTTGGCGCGGTGGAAGGTCATGACCAGCGGTGCGCCGCTGCGGTAGCGGGTGTTGCGGTCCACGGAGACGACGCGCAGGCCGCGGTCGTCGAGAGCGCGCACCAGGGTGTCGCGGGTCTTGTTGAAGCGGGTGAGGACACCGATCGTGGACGGGTCGCCACCGTCTTCGAGGATCTCCTCGCTCCAGCGGCGTACAAGCGCCGTGACCTGCTCGATCTCATCCTGCAGGTCGGTGGCGGGCAGGAGGGTGACGTCGGGGCCGGAGCGGAGGGAGCGGAAGGTGCCCCTCTCCCCGCCGTGCGTGACCTCGTTGCCGGGCAGGTCGTCGTCCTCCATGGCGGCGATGTCGAAGTCGCCGCCGCGCAGGATCGAGACGGCGAAGGCGAGGTTCTGCGCGGTGGTGCGGTAGTTCAGGCGCAGGCGGCGGGAGCGTCCGCGGATGGAGATCCCGTAGCGGCCCAGCTTCACCGGGTTGGAGTAGATGCGCTGGTGGGAGTCCTCGGCGATGAACATGTCGTCCTCGCCCTCGGCGACGAGCGCGCGCAGCATCTGCCACTGGGTGGGGCGCAGGTCCTGTCCCTCGTCGACGAGGACGTGGTCGGTGAGCCGTTCTCCCGTCACAGCGGCCTTCGCATCCAGCAGAGCGGCGGCGACGGCGGAGGCCTCGTCCCAGTCCAGGGAGGAGTCCCGCTGCCCGCCCTCGCGGTAGGCGGCGATCACGGCCCACACCTCGCGGCGCTGGGCGCGGCCCAGCCGGGTGCCGCGCCCGGTGCGGGAGACGCGCAGGTACTGCGACTCCTCGAGCAGCCGGTGGGGCAGCACGATCTCGCGGTACTCGTCGATCAGGAACTCGGGGGTGACGTGCGGCTGGGTGCGGTCGCGGAGCGCGCCGGACGCGGCAGCGGCAGCCACGGCCGTCGCCCAGTCCCCAGCGTGCCGGGAGAAGGTGGCGCGGCGGGTGCTCCAGCCGAGCACCTCGGCCATCGGGGCAAGGTCCTGGGCGGTGGTGACGATGCCGTGCGCGATCCGGTCCACACCCGTGACGTGGATCCCGGGCGCCCCGAGCGCGTCCGGGCGCGGGATGCTCGGTGCGAGCGTGCGGACCTGCTGGGCGAGAGCATCGGCGAGGGTGCGGGTGAAAGTGGTGAGCACGATCCGGGCGGGCCGCCCGGTCTCCGCGGCCCTGCGGGCCAGGCGCACGGCGCGGTGGACGAGCACCACCGTCTTGCCGGTGCCGGCGCCGCCGGTGACTCGGTAGGGGCCGCGGGTGTTCACCTCCACGTAGGTCTTCTGCTCGGGGTGAAGGAAGATCCGCCACTGCTCGAAGCTTCCGGAGGCGAGGACGTCGGCGAGCGCGGCGTCGTCCTCGAAGAGGCGGTAGTTCGCCTGGGACTTCTCGGCGTTCAGCGACTGCAGGAGGTCATCGGTGCCGGAGGGGGTGCCCACCGCGCTGCCGCCGGTGACGCCGGTGAAATAGGCGGCGCGCACGTCCTCGAGGCTGGTGCCGGTGGCGAGGTCGAGCAGCGCCGTGCCCTGCCACCCCTTCGTGGTGCCAGCGAGAGCCCACAGCTCAGCGTCATCCGCTTCCGCCGCGCGCTCGGCGAGCTTCCGGTCCAGGCCCAGCTCGTCGATGAGCTGCTGCGCGGTGAGTCCGAGCACGGGGCCGCTCGGCTCCGCCGCGGGCACTTCGGCGACAGCATCGTCTTCTGCCTCAGCCTGTGCTGCCGCCTCGGCTTCGCGGGCGGCGATCCGCTCGGCGGCGAGCTGCTCGGCGAGTGCGGCGGCGCGGGAGCGGACCTCCTCCTCGCTGTATCCGGTGCGGATCTGGAGGGCGTCCTCGTCGCTGCGGATCTCGGTGGTGCCGGAGACCGGGTTCATGCGCAGGTAGAGCGTGATCGCCTTGTCGTAGGCGTCGTCGTGGTTGTAGATGCCCTCGACGAGCCACATGTTCTGCCCGGAGGAGTTCAGGCGGAACACCAGCAGCCGGTACTTGCGGTTCACACGGACGGACCGGATCCGGTCATCCTTCGCGTTCTGGATCGGCTCCACATGCAACCCCGGCGATTCGGGGGTGGTGCGCAGCGTGTCGAGGGTGGAGGTGACCTGCCCGGCCACGTCCCGTGGCACGTCCTTCAGCGTGGGCAGGAAGGTGTCCGAGATAGCGATGATGCCGTCGCTCATGAGTCCTCTTCTCCGCTGAGCCCCAGTGCCTGAATGACAGTCTGTGGGTCGGGTCCGACGATCGCCCAGCCCTCCTTCGTGAAGGCGGCGATCTCGCGCTCGTCGAGCTCCTCGGCGGTGACACCGATCTTCCGCTCGGGCCAGGCGATCTCGAGGGGGATTCCGGTCGCGTACTCGTCGCCGATGACCGGGGGTTCGATGTCGTACCGGGAGAGGACGCCGATGAGCTGCTGCTCGGCCTCGCCGTCGGCGTCGTCCATCGCGGCCTGCCAGGCCGGGGTGAGCGGCTCCTGTTCGGCGGGCGCGGGCACCGCGGCGTAGTCGGCCTGGAGCGTGGTCGGCTCAGATTCTTCGGCCGACGGGGCACGCAAGTCCTCGGCCGACGGGGACTCCTCCGCGCGCAGCCCCGCTGCGGCAGGAACCGGTGCGGCCGACGGGACGCGCGGGGCGCGGGCTTCGTCCGAGCCCACGTCGATCCCTGCCTCGACCAACGACTTCGTGGTCATGCGCAGGGAGTCCCCGCCAGGCTCGCCCTGGGCGAGGTTCGCGAGGTGCAGCCAGGCGCGCCAAGCATCGTTCGAGCTCTCGCGGCGCAGTGCCTCGTCACGGTCGTCGAGGACGAGGGTGAGGCTGCGTCGGGGCGGGCCGAGGAGTCCCACGACGGCGAGTTCATCCCGGCCTCGCACCACGGCGAGACGCATCGGATCGGTGAAGGCTCCGGGCTTCGTCCCGTCCAGGAGGTTCGCGCCGATCCGCTCAGCGGATTCCTCCCCCGGTGTGGTGAGGGCGGAGCGGTCGGTGGTGGGGACGAGCAGGTAGGGCAGCTCTTCCCCGATGCGTCGCAGGCGGTCAGTCTTCGCCCTGCGGACCACGCGGACCAGCATCTCCAGCGGGTTCGCGCGGAGCATCGGCTCGAGCTCTCGGTACTGGATTCCCCCGTCGGCCCATTGCTGGACCATACCGGCGTCGATGAAGAGCGGCAGCTCGCCGCTGGAGCGTGCGCCCTCCGGGGCGATGACGCGCTGGGCGGCTTCGTCGAGGTCCGCCTCGGTGACCGAGAGGACCATGTAGCCGTTGCGGCGCAGGCGCATGCGCTTGATGGCGTCGTCGGCGATGCGGTTCCTGGCGGCGGTGGCGTGGAAGGTGTGCCCGTCGGTGAAGATCGCGATGCCTTCAACGTCCTTCCCGGGCCAGGTGAGGAGGAAGTCGGGTCGGGAACCGGCGACATCGACCTGGGGCTCGAGGGTGAAGGTCTGCCCGTCGTGGCGGACGCTGATCGAGGTGCCGCGGGTAGTGACGTCGGCGCCGTCGATGGTGCGCATGGCCTCGATGTACGCGTTGCGGAAACGGCGCTCGAGCGGAGACTCCGTGGCGGTGCCGAGCTCCGCTTCTCGCTCCTCGACGGTCCATTCCACGGCATCCGGCGTCGCCTCCTCGACGGTGAGCAGGATCTGCAGTGCCTCG
Source organism: uncultured Corynebacterium sp. (assembly GCA_964535185.1). Lineage (GTDB taxonomy): Bacteria > Actinomycetota > Actinomycetes > Actinomycetales > Dermabacteraceae > Brachybacterium. The sequence continues at coordinate 1,919 of CAZHSL010000184.1, read as the reverse complement.
ATCGCGGAGGTGCGCCGCAGGACGTCGTGCTCGCCGGGCTTCGCATAGGGCAGGAGGCAACGGTGGCAGGCGGCGGTCCCCTCGTCCTGGCAGGGGCAGTCCTGCAGCGCGGTGAGCCCGTCGACGAGCACGTTCCAGGCTGACGTCGCGGCGGCGAGCTCGTAGAGGTAGCCGGTGCCGCCCACGATGGTGTCGGAGAGCAGCACGGCCCGGTGCCCGGTCTGGGTGGGGTGGGCGATGACGTCCACGTCGAGGTTGCCGATGCTGCCGCCGAAGCGGGTCTCGATGCCCAGCTGCAGGGCGGCGACGAGGTTCGGCAGGAGGTCCCCGGCGGCGGCGTCAAGGAGGTCCGGCGGGAGCGTGATCAGCACGGTCTCGGTCTGGAGGGTGCGGGAGAGGAGGGCGGGGCGGTTGTCGGCGTCGCGGGCGTAGCGCAGTTCGCACCAGGCCTGGTGGTCGCGGTGGCTGTTCCCGGCGGTGTCGGAGTCGTGGTGGCCGCAGCGGGCGCAGAGCAGGAAGCCCGGGGCGGTGCGGTCCTCCCCGGAGATGCGGATCGTCTCGGTACCGGACTGGGGCTTGCCGAGGTTCAGCCGGGTGAGGATCGTGTCGCGGTCCAGGCGCATCCCGAACCCGGTGCCGGCCGCGGACCAGCTGCGCACGGTGCGGGCCTCGTGGAACGAGACGGACAGCGCCCGCTCGAACTGGACCTTCTCGCGCTCGTCCCGGGAGTCGCCGATCCGGGTGCGACTGCGGCTCATGGTGGAGTACACGCGGGTGAGGTCGATGACGTCCCGGTGCTGGCCGGCGTCCGCGATCTCGGCGCCCTGGCAGGAGGGGCAGGCCTGCGGCGGCTGGCCGGGCTCGAACTGGTGGGCCAGCCCGCAGCGCGGGCAGAACGCAGTGGGGCGCAGAGCTGCGCCGTCGATGCCGATGTCCACCGCGTCGACCACGAGCTCGCGGCCGTGGGCGTAGAAGTGCGCGCCGGGGGCGAGCTCGGTGAGGGCGGCGGCGCCGGAGCGGGAGTAGGCGACGGGGTCGTGCTTCCACACGCCCTCCTCGTCCTTCCAGATGATGGTGGCCTCGAGCTGGACGGCGTCGTCGACGAGGGTGAAGTTGGGCAGCAGCCCGTAGCGTTCGAGCACGCCGATCCAGTGGGCGGAATCGAGGGCGGAGACCTCGGCGCCGAGCTGTCCGGCGCGGCCGCGCAGGCGGCGCCGCTCGGCGTCCTGCTCCTCGGGGGTCATCGTGGTGTCCGCCCCGATCTCCTCCTGCTCGGCGGAGATCAGCAGGTCCTCGGCGCGCAGCGAGGCGAGCGCCTCGGCGCGCTCGTCGGTGAGGGGCTGGTTCTCGAGCTGGTCGATGTTGTCCTGGATGCGGGCGCGGCGTCGGCGCAGCTCCTCACGGTTGTGGTTCCACCGTTCGACGGCACTGTGCAACGCGCTCTCGAGGCCGCTGGCGGCGTCCCCCTCGGGCAGGACCCAGGCACGCAGCTCCTCGCGGGCGCTGTCGGCGAGGCCGTCCCAGGAATGGGTGCCGGTCTCGAAACGGCCCAGGAAACGGTCGAGATGGATCTTGCCGTTTCGTCGGATCTCCTCGATGACGTGGCCCAGGAAGGTGCCGGGCTGGGCGGAGGCGAGCACGGGGGTGGTGCGGGCGGGCGGCGTGATGCGGTCGTCCCCGGCGAGGGTGTCGAGGATCGAGGCGAGCAGCTGGCGGCGCAGGATCTCCTGGGCGGAGAGGTACGCGCCGGGGGCGCGGACGGTGCCGTTGAGGAGGTCGAGCGGGTCGTAGTAGAGCCCGGCGGCGCGGCCGCGGCCGGCGACGAAGGTGACGTCCAGGGCGTTGCCGGTCTGTCGGCCGGCGCGGCCCACGCGCTGGAGGTAGCTGGCGACGGTGCGGGGCACGGAGGCGAGCAGCAC
>CAZHSL010000183.1:4327-5712 GCA_964535185.1 uncultured Corynebacterium sp. | reverse complement strand
CGCCGCGCAGGATGAACGGCAGCACCGTGGTGGGCAGGTCCGGGCCCTGGGCGAGCCCGTAGGCGGCGACGGTGCCGCCCCAGCGGGTCCCGGCGAGGACATTGGCGAGCGTGGTGCTGCCCACCCCGTCGACCGCCGCGGCGAAGCGCTGCGACTGCAGCGGCTGGTCCGTCTCCTCGGACAGCTCCCGCCGGTCCAGCACCTCGGCGGCCCCGAGTTCGCGGAGGTACTCCTCGTTCTCCTGCACCCGACCGGTGGAGGCGAGGACCCGGAAGCCCCGGCCCGCCAGCAGCGCGACCGCGATCGAGCCCGCCCCGCCGGAGGCCCCGGTGACCAGGACGTCCCCGGCCTCCGGGGTGAGCCCGGCGTCCTCGAGGCGCAGCACCGCGAGCATCGCGGTGAATCCGGCGGTGCCGATCGCTGCGGCCCGTTCGGGTGAGAGGGTCGCCGGCAGGCGCACCAGCGCATCGGGGCGCACCCGGGCCTGCGTCGCGAAGCCGCCGTGGCGGGACTCGCCGATGCCGTCGCCGTTGAGCACCACCAGGTCCCCGGCGGAGAAGCGCTCGGCGGCGGTGCCGGTCGATTCGGTCACCCGGCCCACCAGGTCGATCCCGGGGATCAGCGGGTGGGTGCGGGCGATGCCCTTTCCGGCCAGGGCCATGCCGTCCTTGTAGTTCAGGCCCGTGGCCAGCACATCGAGGGCGACATCGCCGCTGAGCAGCGTCTCGTCGGCGTCCTCCAGCAGGCGCGGGGCCGCGCCCTCGGATTCGATCACGATCGCACGCATGAGGTGCTCCTCTCGCTCGGGGCGGATGGCTCCAGCCTATGCTCCCCGCTGCGATCCCGGAGGTCATGGATCCGAGCGCAACGGGCGTCGGCATGGAAAGCTGGGGTCGAACAGTTGATCTCGAGTGAGGACCAGTCATGCCTGCACGGCTTGCCGAGGGCGATCGTGAGATTGCGGCCGCCGGTGTGCTCGCACCGCTCGCCCGATCGGGGCCGAGCCCCTTGCTCACCCTTACGGACGAGGAGATGTTCGTCCTGTATGGGAACGCGGGGAAGGCGCAGTTCGCCTCGCCGTGGCTGGACCGGCTGGCTGTGGACCGCGGCAAGGCGTTCGACGCGGGGATGCTGATGGCCACGGCGCGCCGCTCGATGCTCGCCCGAGGAATGATCGCTCCGGAGGTGGTGCTGGCGGCGGCGGAGAAGCGCGAGGTCAGGGGCGACCCACAGCTGACGAGAGCCAACCTCCTGATCACGGGAATTCTGACGAGACGGAATCACACTGTCGTGCGCCTGGAGGCGTTCAGCGATTCACCGGAGGAACGCGGAGCCCACCACGTCTTCGTCGATCATGATGGAACCGTGCTCCATGAGCAGACGTC
>CAZHSL010000183.1:0-4227 GCA_964535185.1 uncultured Corynebacterium sp. | reverse complement strand
TCCAGCCGGAATCCGGGCACTCCGAGGGCGAAGACATGGCCACCGCGCGGGAAGTGTCCGTGGCGGAGCTCCGCGAGACGCTCGAGTTCCTGGTGGACGAGGCAGCTGAGGACGACACTGACGAGCGCTGCTGAAGGCCCGGGCATCACCATGGCACGCGGTCGCGGATCCATTCGTTGGCTGCCGTTGCCCCGTCCTCGGCGAGGGAGACGGGCCATTGGGTGGAGGCCCATTCCAGGGGGCGCTGTGAGACGTCGATCAGTGGATCGATGACCGGGACCGCGTCTCTGATCGCCGTGGTCGCCTGCGAGTAGACGTCGTCGATGCCGGTGGTGATCGGCTCTGCGACGTCTGTGTACGCCGGTATGCCTGTGATCTCCTCCAAGGCCCAGGCCGGTGCAGTGGCGAGGAATTCGGTGGTCGAACCGCCGCCCGGGCCACCGGTGATCGCAGAGACCTGCGCCGCAGCTGAGAGCGCGGACCACCCCATGTCCAGGGAGCCCGTGACGATGCCGCCCACCTCTCCGATCCCCTTGAGCGCCAGACCGACCGGCGGGACTGGTGGCACCAGGCTGAGAGCTCCGAACCCGATGTTCAGCGTGTTGATGCCCCCGGTGATGAGTCCGTCGGCGGTACCGAAGAAGTCGCCGTCCTGGAAAGACTGCAGAGCGTCGTAGTAGCCGATGGCGGCCGATGGGATGTCGTTGGCGAGGCTGATCGCCGCCCCCGCGCCCGTCGGCTCCGGGATCAAGCCGGCGATATCGGCGAGGACCCCCGCCGAGTTCCAGGCGAGGCTTCCCCAGTAGCCGGCCTCGGGCCCACCCAGGAGGTCCCCCCAGAACCCGTCACTCTCCAGCGGTTCGTAATCCCGGAGCGCCTGGATCAGAGCACCCACGGGATTCTGTGGGCTTCCGCCGCCCGAGCCTCCGGCGCCGGAACCGCTGCCGCCTGAGCTGCTTCCATCGCTCTCGCTGGCATCGTCCTGCTCATCGGCGTGCTTCTCGCACTCCTTCGCGAGCGAAGCGAGGGCGTCTCCCGTGGGTGCGATCCTCGTCGAGCAGAGCGTGCGGAACGCGTACCGGAAGTCCTCGGAGTCAGCACCGATCCACTCCACGCCGTTCACCGCAGTGGTCAACGTCGACAGTAGCTCGTCGAGCTGCTGTCCACCGCTTCTCAGAGCGCTCCCGTGCCGTCGAAGCTGAGCGGTGTCCGCCCCCCAGAAGTTCATGTTCCGTCCCCCGTGCCAGTGATCCTCGACCGCGATCCTTGGCGGCTCGCCGCCTGTGCGACATGGGGAGAGGTCCCCATGGAGAGGTATCGTCAACCGCTGACGATCGAGATCGCATCGTCGGGAAGGTTGGGCCGATGGCCGAGGTCAGGTACCGGGCGCTCAAGATCGGGTGGATCCGGGCCGCTCTAGGATGTGTGATGGGCTTCGCCTGTCTCGTCATGCTCGGAGCGGGTGCCCTGCTGCTCACGCTGGACTCCGTCGCCGGGGTGCTGGGAGCGGTGATGTGCCTGATGGTCGTGCTCCTCGCCATCGCCATGGTGCTGATCGGCACCCGGCTCCAGTTCATCGTCGATGACCGGGGCCTCACCCTCCTCCACTACCTCCGTTCCCACCGGATCCCGTGGGAGGAGGTCGCCATGATCGAGCAGTCCACCGCCTATTGGACCTCAGGGGCCGTGGTGGTGGTGCTCCGGGAACCTCTCGGGCGCCGGATCACCGCGCTCGCGACCACGGATCGCATGGCGGTGTACCGCGGCGAGAACATCGTCGGCTGGGGCGGTCCCGCGGCGGCGCAGCGCCCACCCACTCGGGTCGCCATCGACGCACACCGGCGTTGGCTCGCCGGCTCGACGCGGTAGAGCGCCGCTGCCCGCACACGCACCTTCCGTCATATTCCCCTTGACGGTTCGTCGGTCCAATGGTTCATTAGTGGAGTAATGAACCAAGGAGCCGCGACAGCGGCCGACGACAGGGGGGCTCGAGTGCTCGACGAGTCGAAGCCGCTCTACATCGCCGTCGCGGAGCAGGTCGAGGACGGGATCCTCGACGGCACCCACTCGGAGGGCTCCCCGGTGCCCTCCACCAACGAGCTGGCCGCCTTCCTGCGGATCAACCCCGCCACCGCCGGCAAGGGGCTGAACCTGCTCGCCGATGCCGGCGTGCTGGTCAAACGGCGCGGAGTGGGCATGTTCGTGGCCCCCGGCGCCATCGCGCGGCTGCGACAGCGCCGCCGCGACGACTTCGCCGATGCCTACCTCGTCCCTCTGATGCGCGAAGCCGCTCACCTGGGCATCGAACCCCGAGAACTCATCGAGATGATGGAGACCCTGCGATGAACGCCATCGAGACCCGAGACCTCAGCAAGCACTTTCGCGACGTCAGCGCCCTGGAGGGCGTCACCCTCGACCTCGCCGAGGGCCGCGTGCACGGGCTGCTGGGTCGCAACGGCGCCGGCAAGACCACGTTGATGAAGCTGCTGACCGGGCAGCTCTTCGCCTCCTCCGGACAGATGCGCGTGCTGGGCCAGGACCCGGTGGAGAACGCGCACGTGCTCACGCGGACCTGCTTCATCCAGGAGAGCCAGAAGTACCCCGACGGGTTCCGCCCGGTGGACGTGCTGCGCATCGCCGAGGGCCTCCACCCCGGCTGGGACCACGAGCTCGCGCGCTAGCTCGTCGCCGAGTTCCGGCTGCCGGAGAAGCGGGTCATCAAGAAGCTCTCGCGGGGCCAGCTCTCGGCTGTCGGCATCATCGTCGGCCTCGCCTCGCGCGCCCCGCTGACCTTCTTCGACGAGCCCTACCTGGGCCTGGACGCCGTGGCCCGGCGGCTGTTCTTCGACCGCCTGCTGGCGGACTTCTCGGCGCACCCCCGCACCGTGATCCTCTCCACCCACCACATCGACGAGGTCTCCGACCTGCTCGAGCACGTGGTGCTGCTGGACCAGGGCAGGGTCGAGATCTCCGCGGAGACCGACGAGCTGCGCAGCGCGGCGATCGAGGTCTCCGGGCGGCTCGAGGAGGTCCGGTCCTTCATCGGCGACGCCGACGTGCTCCACCTCCAGGAGCTCGGCGGGCTCGCCACTGCGGCCGTCCATGCCGAGCCGGGCAGTGCGGAGCGGGCCCGTGCGGCCGGTCTCCGGGTCGCCCCCGTCTCCCTGCAGAACTACATCGTCCACCGCACCACCGCCGCGGCCGCCGCGCCGGTGAGCTGAGAGGAGCTCCGTGATGCGCTCACGCAACGTGATCGACATGCACCTGGTCAACCGCATGCAGGCCTTCGGCTGGCCGCTGTTCGCCGTCACCGTTGCCTTCGCGGTGGTCCTGTCCGTGGGGCTGATCGTGCGGTCCCAGGGCGCCGCGGCGCAGCTGGGGATGTACGAGGGCATGCAGTGGAACGGAGCGATCTTCGCCCTGCTCGGGCCGCTGATCGGCTACGGCTTCACCTCGATGGGCCAGTACTTCCCCCTCGCCCTCGGACTGGGGCTGACCCGTCGCGAGTTCGCCGCCGGGGTGGGCGCGGTGTTCCTGGGCAACGCCCTCGTCTATTCCGTGCTGATCACGATCGGCAAGACCGTCGAGAGGGCCACCGAGGGCTTCGGCCTGCGCATCCGGTTCTTCGACGTGTTCTACACCGGCACCGGCGCCTCCTGGCAGACGCTCGTGCAGACCTTCCTGCTGATCCTCGCGGTGCTGTTCCTCGGGGCCGCCATCACCTCGGCCGTCCAGCGCTTCGGCCAGGCGTTCCTGTGGATCTCCGGTGCGGTCCTCGCGGTGGTCGGCATCGGGCTGCTCGCGGGGGCGGCCTTCCTCGACGGGTTCGGCCGCGCCCTGCTGGACGCGCTCACCATGGGGTGGGGGCCGTGGATGGCTGTGATCGCCGTGATCGGCGTGCTCTCGGCCGGGACGTGGCTGGTGCTGGTGCGTCGCACCCAGGTGAGCTGATCCCCGGTACACTCCCGGGGTGCCTCCGGGCACCAGGAGGGTTGTCAGAGCGGCCGAATGAGATGGTCTTGAAAACCATTGTGCAGTGACCCTGTACCGCGGGTTCGAATCCCGCACCCTCCGCCGTGTGCTCAGTGCGGCTGAGTGGCCGGCCAGGTCGCCATGAAGGCCGCGATCCCGGCCTCGAGCTCCTCGCGGCGCGCCCCGTCGCGCGCCTGCATCGACATCCCGTTCCAGATCGCCAGGACGTGCATCCCGAAGCCGTGCACGTCGAGG
>CAZHSL010000182.1:0-5716 GCA_964535185.1 uncultured Corynebacterium sp. | reverse complement strand
CGGCCGACGGGGCGGACGCTCGGGAGCGCGAGGACGCCCCGGCTCGCCAGGACGCGGCCAGCCGGCTCTGAGCTGAGCTCACCGGGGCCGCGTCGTGGCGTTCAGCCGCGGAAGCGATCCGGCGAGAACTGCGCCAGCAGCGGATGCCGGCTGCCCGTCATGACCTCGTCGGTCACCAGCTCCCCGGCCACCAGGGCGAGCGTCGCCCCGGAGTGGGTGAAGGCGACGTGGCAGCCGGGCAGCGCCCCGACCGCCCCGAGGACGGGCTCCCCGTCGGCGGGGATGGGCTTGCGCCCGCACGCCCAGGCGGCAGCGCGCAGCGCGGTGTCGCCGGTGAGCAGCGCGGAGGCCTCGCCGAGCAGCTCCGTGATCACCGCCTCGTCGATCGTGCAGGTCCCGTCCTCGTGCTCGACGATCTGGTCCACGTACCAGTCGTGGTCCACGCAGAAGCTGCCGCCGGGGTTCGGGCGCATCGCGGCTCGAGGCGTGTTCAGCACGGGCGCCTCGGCGTCGGCCGGCTCCGTCGTGACCAGCATCGCCAGCGGTGAGCCGTCGGGGATGTCCACGCCGGCCCCGGCCATCACGGCGGAGGTGCCCGCCCCGCAGGCCACGACGACGGCGTCGGCCCGGTGCTCGGCGCCGGAGGCGTCGCGGATCCCGACCGCGCGGCCGTCCTCGACCAGCAGCGCGCACTCGCCCAGCTCGGTGCGGATCTCGCCTCCGCGCTCGGTCAGCTCCGCGGCGAGGTGCTCGACCAGGTGGGGGAGGGAGACCCAGCCCTCGCCGGGGTTCACCACGGCCTCGCCGATGACGGCGCCCGCATCCACGCCCGGGAACGCACCGGCCACGTCCTCACCGGTGAGCAGATGGGAGTCGTAGCCGCGCGCCACCTCGTCCGCGTGCCGGGCCCTTGCCGCGGCCGAGGTCTCGTCCGCATCCCACCAGACGCCGCCGGTGAAGCGCAGCCAGTCCCGGGTCGGGTCGGTGGCGAACAGGGTGCGGTAGCGGTCCACGCCCAGCACACGCAGCGCGTGATAGGCGGGGCTGCGGTCCCCGGCGGAGTTCAGCCAGGACAGCGAGCGGCCGGAGGCGCCGTCGCACAGCTGGCCGGCGGTGGCGAGCGTGACCTGGACGCCGGCACGGGCGAGGTGCGTGGCGATCGAGGTGCCCAGGGCGCCGCCGCCGAGCACCACCGCAGTGGCGGGAGCGGCGGGATCCTGGAGGGAGGGGGAGCGGGTGGGGAGCGTGCTGCTGGTCATGATGTCCGATCCGATCTGTCGTGGGGGAGGGGTCAGGGATGTGCGGGGCGGACGGTGCGGTGGGCGGTCTCGATCAGCGCCAGCACGTCCACCGAGTCCTGCGGGTCCACGGGGACGGGGCCGCCGGTGCGCAGGGCGTCGGCGAGGAGGCAGTAGAAGGCGCCGTAGTCGCCGGTGCCCGGCGCGGTGCGGGAAAGCTCGCCGCCGCGGCTCAGCTCCCCGGCCAGCTCCTCCGGCTCGCGTCCGAAGCCGGGGGCGTCCGGCAGCGTGCCCGCACGCAGCGCCGACTCCTGGGGGTCCTTGCCGTGGCTGCGCCAGGCGCCCGCGGTGCCCGAGACGTGGAAGCGCGGTCCCTCGAGGGCGGCCAGGCTCGACATCGTCAGCTGCGACTGGACGCCGCTCGCATGAGTGAGCACCAGGTGCGCCACGTTCTCCGGGGCGTCCTCCGGCAGCGGCGTCGCATCGACCGCGACGCGGCGCAGGGACGCCTCCAGCTCGGTGACCGGGCCGAACAGCTGCACCGCCTGGTCGATGAGATGCGGGCCGAGGTCGAACAGGATGCCGCCGCCCTCCGATACCGAGGCGGTGGCCTTCCAGGCCCGCTCCCCGGAGGGCTTCCACCACTCGAAACGGGACTCGAAGGTGTGTACGTCCCCGAGCGCGCCGTCCGCGAGCAGGCCCTGGAGGGTGAGGAAGTCCGCGTCGTAGCGACGGTTCTGGAAGACGCTCAGGCGGCGGCCGAGCGAGGCGGCCTCGGCGATCAGGGCGGCGCCGTCGGCGCTGGTGGGCGCGAACGGCTTGTCCACCACGACGTCGAGGCCGGAGCGCAGCGCGAGCCGGGCGAGCTCGACATGGCTCGCCGGCGGCGTGGCCACGACCACGAGATCGAGCTCCGCGGCGTGCGCGGCGATCTCCTGCGGGTCCGCGACGATCCGCGCGGACGGGTGGTCGGCGCGCGCCTGCGCGGCACGCTCGGGGTCGCCGGTGGAGATCAGCGCGACCTCGTAGGTGGGATCCACGCGGAGGAACGCGCCGTGGAAGAAGCGGCCGGCGACGCCGTAGCCGAGGATCGCGGTGCGGATCGGCCGCTGGCCGCCGGCGTCCGGGGCCGACGGTGCGGTGGGGTCGAGGGGAGGCATGGGGCTCCTTGTCAGCGAGGGATCGGGATCGGGTTCGGGTCGAGATCAGGGGCGGGGTGCGCTCACTTGCCCATCCCGTCCGCCAGGCCGCGCACGAAGGTGCGCTGCGCCGAGATGAACAGGATGATCATGGGCAGTGCGGCGAGGGTCAGGCCCGCGAAGAGCACGGACCAGTCCGTCTGCAGCGCGCTCTTGAAGTCCAGCAGACCCACCGGGAGCGTCTTCAGATCTGGGTCGTTCAGCAGGATCAGGGCGAAGGGGAACTCGTTCCACGCGAACAGCACGTACACCAGCCCGGCGCTGACCAGCACGGGCCGGCACAGCGGGACGATGATCCGCCAGAACGTCTGCAGCAGCGAGGCGCCGTCGATCATCGAGGCCTCGATCACCTCGTCCGGCAGCGTGATCATGTAGGCGCGGATCAGGAAGATCGTGAACGGCAGCCGGTAGGCGGTGTACACCAGCACCATCCCGATCAGCGTGTCGTGCAGGTGCAGGGCCGTCATCAGCTGGAACACGGGCACCAGGATCATCGTCGGCGAGATCATCAGTCCGCCCAGCACGAGCAGCGTGATCGGGGTGGCGAAGGGCAGATCCAGCTTGGTCAGCGCGAAGGATGCCGCCGTCCCCAGCGCGAGGACCAGCACCAGCGAGCCGACGGTGATCAGCACCGAGTTCACGAAGTACTGGAGGATGCCCCGCTCCCAGGCGGTCACGAAGCTCTCCGGGGACAGCGACGTGGGCAGCGCCCAGGGGCTCGCGAAGATCTCTGTGCTCGTCTTGAACGAGGAGGAGACCATCCAGAACAGCGGGTACAGCACGCCGATCGCCATCGCGGCGAGGAGCACCCACACGGCGATGCGGGCGATGCGGGCCGACGGGCTCATCGCCCTGCTGCGGCGGCGGGCGGTGGGCGCGCTCCGCGCAGGGAGGGAGGACGGTGCGGACGGGGAGGCGGTGGTGGAGGTGGTCACAGCGAAACCCTCTTTCGACGGGTCCAGAGCATCTGGGCGATGCCCAGGCCCATGGTCAGGGCGAGGACCAGCGTGGACATCGTGGCGGCGTAGCCCATGCGGTCGTTGACGAAGGCGTTCTGGTACACGATCGTGCCGAGCACCTGGGTGGAGTTGTTCGGACCGCCGCCCGTCATGACGATGACCTCGTTGAACAGCAGCAGCGCGTTCGAGACGGTCACAAGGGAGAGGATCGCGACCATCTCGCGGGTCAGCGGCACCGTGATGGTGAGGAACTGGCGCACCGGCCCGGCGCCGTCGAGCGCGGCGGCCTCGTACAGCTCGGAGGGGATCCGCTGGATCGCCACCAGCAGCAGCGCGGTGATGTAGCCGGTCCACTGCCACTGGCTCATGGCGATGATCGAGCCCATCGCGGTGCTCGGCTCGGCCAGCCACGCGCGGGTCAGCGAATCCAGCCCCACCGCCTCCAGCGCGGCGTTGAGGATCCCGGCGTTGGGGTCGTACACGAAGGTGAACAGCACACCGGTGACCGTCATCGAGATCGTCGCCGGCAGGAAGTACACGCTGCGCAGGAACGCCTGGAGGCGGCCGGTGGCGAAGCGGTCCAGCAGGCTCGCCAGCACGAGGCCGAAGCCGACCTGGACCACCACGGACACCAGGGCATAGGCGATGTTGTTGCGCAGCGCCGTGCCCAGGAACGGGTCCACCAGCGCCTGGCGGTAGTTCTTCAGGCCCACGAAGTTCATCTCCTGGTCGAAGATCGACCACGAGTAGACGCTCAGGCGGATGTTCTGCAGCAGCGGCACGTACATCAGCGCGATCACCAGCAGCAGGGCAGGGGCGACCCACAGCAGGGCCGCGCGGCGCGAGGTGGAGGTCATCGTCGGCTCCTCGATCGGACGGGTCCGGGGGTCGGGCGTCGGTGGTCAGCGCAGGGCATCGGAGACCTCCTTCAGGTCCTGGACGATCAGCTCGGGGCTGCGCGAGCCCGCGATCGCGGCCTGCCCGGCGGTCAGCCACGCCTGGGCGACCTGCGGCTCGGCCTCCATGTCCAGCCAGATGTTGAACCGCTCGACGCTGTCGAGGTGCTCGAGCGCGCGGGTGAGCTGCGGCTGGACGTCGTCGACGAGGTCCTCCGCACCGACGGTCACCGAGGGGCGATCGCGCATCTCGAGCATCGCCGCGGCCATCTCCGGGGAGGTGACCATGCGCAGGAACTCGATCGCGAGCTCCACCTTCGAGCTGTCGGGGTTGACCGCGAACCCGTCCGGCGCACCGGTGAGCGACTCGTCGTCGCCGGCGCCGTCGGGGATCGAGGGGAAGGGGAAGAAATCCCAGTTCTCGGCGATCTCCGGCGGGGCGCCGTTCTTCTCACGGAAGGTGGAGAACTGGTTGGACTCGCTGTACATGAACGGCGAGCTGCTGTTGAGGAAGCCGGCCTTCGCGCTGTCGTTGCTGATCCCGTTCGCCGACGGGGTGAAGCCCCGGGCGGAGAGCTCGGCGAGCTTCCTGAAGGCCTCCGCGTAGCCGGGATGGGAGTAGGTCGCGGTCGACGGCGTGAGATCCCGGGTGAACTCGTCCTGCGGCACCAGCTTTCCCACCAGCGAGGTCAGGTAGTGCACCCCGGGCCACATGGCCTGGTTGCCCATGGCGATCGGGGCCTCCACGCCGTCCTCGCGCAGGGCATCGCACACGGCCAGCAGCTCGTCGAACGTCTCGGGGATCGCGACGCCGTGCTCGTCGAGCATCGCGGTGTTGCACACCATGTACTTGCCGGACATGCTGATCGGCACCGCATAGTTGCGCCCTTCGTGGGTGTAGGCGTCCACGGCGATCGAGGAGAGCGAATCGGCCCACTGCCCGGCCATGGCGTCGGTGAGGTCGGCGGTCAGGCCCGCGTCGGCGAACTTCTCGCCGTAGCTGCCCGGCCACAGGAAGTAGATGTCCGGCAGGGTGCGGGCGGCGGTGAGCACCTGGATCCGCTGCTTGTACGGATCGTCCTGGACGGCGGTCATCTCCACGCTGATGCCGGGGTGCCGCTTCTCGAAGGTGGTGCGGAGCATCTCGAAGTACTTCTGGTGATCGCCCTCGGGCCACTTGTGCAGGATCGTGAGCGTGGAGTCATCGGCTGAGCCGGTCCCGCAGGAGGGCAGGGCCAGCGCCGCGGCGCCGGCGGTGACGGCGGCGAGGACGTCGCGTCGTGTCGCCATGGGATAGGCCTTTCATGGGGTGGCCCCGCGAGGAGCGAGGGCGGGCACGGACCGGGCGGCGATGCTCGGAGGCCGTGGCCGGCGGGGCGGACGAGGTCGGAGAACGGTGGGGACCGGATGGCGGACCGGACGTG
>CAZHSL010000181.1:0-5778 GCA_964535185.1 uncultured Corynebacterium sp. | reverse complement strand
CTCCCACACCTGGTACGCGAACTTCGCCGGGCACATGGGCTCGCTGCTGCACGGCGTCCCGCACGTGCTCTCCGCCCACTCGCTCGAACCGCTGCGGCCGTGGAAGGCCGAGCAGCTCGGCGGCGGTTACGCCGTCAGCTCCTTCGCAGAGCGCACCGCCTACGAGGGCGCCGCGGGCGTGATCGCCGTCTCCGCGGGGATGCGCGAGGACATCCTGCGGGCCTACCCATCGGTCGATCCCTCGAAGGTCCACGTGGTCCACAACGGCATCGACATCGATCAGTGGGCACCGAACCCGGAGACCTCCGCCCTGACCTCCCGGGGCATCGATCCCGAGGCCCCCACGATCGTGTTCGTCGGCCGCATCACCCGCCAGAAGGGCCTGCCGTACTTCCTGCGGGCGGTGCGCGAGCTGCCGAGCGAGTACCAGGTGGTGCTGTGCGCCGGCGCCCCGGACACCCCGGAGATCGCGAAGGAGGTCGACGGCCTGGTGGAGGAGCTGTCGACCAGCCGCGGGAACGTGCACCTGATCACCGAGATGCTGCCGCGCCACGAGCTGACCCAGATCCTCACCCACGCCACCGCTTTCGCGTGCCCGAGCATCTACGAGCCGCTCGGCATCGTGAACCTCGAGGCCATGGCCTGCGGCACGCCCGTGGTCGCCTCCGCGACCGGCGGCATCCCCGAGGTCGTGGCCGACGGGGAGACCGGCTACCTGGTCCCGCTCGAGCAGCTCACCGACGGCACCGGCACCCCGGTGGACCCGGAGAGGTTCATCGCGGACACCCGCGACGCGCTGGTGCGGATGGTCTCCGACCCGGGGCGCGCCGCAGAGATGGGCGAGGCGTCCCGCCGCCGCGCGGCCGAGCACTTCTCCTGGACCTCGATCGCCGAGCGCACCCTGGAGGTCTACCGCGCCGTGATCGCCCAGCACTCCTGAGCCGCGATCGGCCCGGCCGTGCTCATCCGGTCTCCGTCGCGACGAGCCGTTCGACGGTCTCGACGAGCGCGCCGCGGGCCGCGTCGTGCAGCTCGTCCAGCAGCCCGCGACGGGTGAGCGCCTCGGCCAGGTGCACGGTGTGGCCGTGGCCCTCCTCGATCTCCGCCCGGGTGAGCAGGAGGGTCCGCGAGGCGAGCACCAGCAGGTGGGCCGCGGACGGCTCGAGATGCCGGGGCAGCGCGGTCGAGATCCAGGTGTCCGGGATGCGCGCCGGCTCGACGGGCTCCTCGGGGACCAGGTCGAGGTCGACGCTGCCGCCCGCGGTGCGCCGCAGGGCGTGCAGCAGCTCCTCCCGTGCGCTGCCGGAGCTCGCCGTCGGCGGGACGTGGGCGCCCACGGGTGCGGGCACCTTCAGCCAGGTGACCGCGCTGACCGCTCGCTCCTCGTGCCGGACCGGGGTGATCACCGGGATCAGGGTGTGATCGGCGATGCCGGCGGCGGTGACCACGACCGCCTGCTCCGCCTCGAGCGCCGGGCCGATCGCCGCGGGCGGGCCGACGAGACCGGCGAGACGCCCGGGCACGGGCAGCACCAGGCGCAGCTGGGGGAGCGGCAGCCGGCGCAGGCCGGTCATCCACTCGAACAGGTCCTCGCCCTCGCCGCTGGGCCCCGAGCGTCCCACCCCGTAGCTCATCTGCGCGGCGTCGTCCGGACCGAGGTCGCCGCGCAGATAGGCGGCGCTCCACAGCATGAGCACCGCCGCGCGGGGGAGCGCGACGAGGTCCCGTCCGGCCGCGGCCTCGGTCACGGGTGCCTCCCGTCGGCCGCGTCGGCGGCGACGAACTCGGCCCGGCGGCCGGCGCGGTCCACCGATGCGAGCCGCACCCGCACCAGCTCGCCGGCGGCCGCATCCATCTCCACCCATGCCGTGACCGGCGGTTCGGTCAGCTGCACCTCGACGCGGGTCGGGGCGCCGTCCCCGTCCTCCGTCTCGGTGGCCTCGCGCCGCTCGATGACCGAGGCCTCGAAGGCCTCGCCCTCCCAGGCCTCGAGCGCCATGGTCTCGACCAGTTCGAGCGCCGAGCGCTCGAGGGCACCGGCCCGTGCGGCGGTGGTGCGCATCGCCTCCGGGATCTGCCCGAGGGCGGCCAGCAGCTCCGGGGCGGGGGCCGCACCGCGGACGTGCGCATGGCAGACCAGCAGCACGAAGCGGTCCACCAGTCGGCGCAGCGGGGCGGTGGTGTGCGCGTACGGGGCGGCGATCGCCGCCTGCTGCGTCTGCTCGGGCAGCTCGTCCGTCGAGGTGAACGCGGCGTAGGAGGCTCCGCGGAACAGCGAGGTGGCCTGGTTCAGCAGCGCCAGGTGCACGGGATCGCGCCAGTCCAGGGAGCGGAGGAACGCGCCGTAGCTCTGCTCGGTGGGCCAGGGGGCGCCGAGCGCCTCGGACTGGCGGCGGAAGCGATCCACCGCGGACTGCTCCGCGGGCGGCATCGTGCGCAGGATCCCGGCGCCGTGCTCGAGCATGAGAGCCGCCGCGGCCATCCCGGTCATCAGGGAGATCTGGGCGTTGGCGTCCTCGATCGGGTGAGGACGGCGCCACTGCAGGCGCACCTGCCCGTTCTCCGCCACGACCTCCTGCTCCGGGACGTTGAGGCTGGCACCGCCGCGCTGCGCCTCGAGCTCGGTGCGCAGCGCCCCGATCTCCTGCAGCAGGAGCATCATCGGATGGCCCTCGCCGCGATCCAGCTCCTCCTGCACCCGGTCGTAGGCGAGCTTCTCGAGCGAACGCACCAGCGCCCGCTCCAGGTCGATGCCGACCACCTCACCGGCCGCGTCCAGGTCCAGCACCCACACGAACGCCGGTGCGGGCTGGTCCGGCAGCAGCGAGGCGACGCCCTCGGAGAGCACCTCGGGGTGCAGGGGGATGCGGCGGTCGGGCAGGTAGAGCGTCTCGCCGCGCCGGCGCGCCTCGACGTCGATCGGGCCGTCGAGGTCCACGAACCAGGGCACGTCCGCGATCGCGTACAGCACCCGGTACCCGTGCTCGGTGCGCTCGAGGTGCATCGCCTGGTCGAGGTCCGTGGAGCCGGCCGGATCCAGGGTCACGAAGGGCACCTCGGTGCGGTCGGTGCGCTCCTGCGTCGGGATCGAGCGTGCCGCGGCCTCCTCCGCCGCGGCGAGCACCTCCGGCGGGAACTCCAGCGGCACGTCGTCGTCCTGCTCCGCGAGCAGCGCGTCGATGCCGGCCCGGAGCTCGTCGGCGGCGACGGAGCCCCGCGGGGCGTGGAGGGAGACGGGGCGACGCGGCACGGGGACCTCCTGGGGGCGCTGCTTCGGGCCCGGTCAGTCTATGGGTGGCGCCACGCGCGGGTGGGCCGGATCGGGGCCGGGGAACCGATAGGCTCGGGGCCATGTCCGTCGCAGCAGCAGCCCTGAACGATGTCACCGTCCGCCGCAGCGGGACCGCGATCCTCGATGCGGTCTCCCTCGAGGTCGGGGAGGGGGAGCGCTGGGCGGTGCTCGGCCCCAACGGTGCCGGGAAGTCGACCCTGGTGCGCCTGCTGGCGGCCCGGATGCATCCCACCGCGGGCAGGGTCGACATCCTCGGCGAGCAGCTGGGCAAGGTCGACATCTTCGAGCTGCGTCCGCTGATCGGTCTGGCCAGCCAGGAGCTCGCCGAGACCGTCCCGGCCCAGGAGACGGCGGAGAACGTGGTGGTCACCGCCGGGTACGGCGTGGTGGGGCGCTGGCGCGAGGAGTACGACGAGCTGGACCTGGACCGGGCCCGCACCCTGCTGGCCGCCTTCGGCGTCGGCGATCTGGCCGATCGCATGTTCGGCACCCTCTCCACCGGCGAGCGCAAGCGCGTGCTCGCCGCCCGCGCGCTGATGACCGACCCCGAGCTGCTGCTGCTCGACGAGCCCGCCGCCGGGCTGGACCTGGGCGGCCGCGAGTCGCTGGTGCGCACCCTGGGACGTCTCGCGAAGGACCCCGCGACCCCGGTCACCGTGCTGGTCACCCATCACGTCGAGGAGATCCCTCCCGGCTACACCCATGTCGCGCTGCTGCGCGAGGGGTCGGTGGTGGCCGCCGGTCCGATCGCGGAGACCCTCACCTCCCAGAACCTCACCCGCACCTTCGGCCTGCCGCTGGTGGTCGAGCAGCGCGGGGAGCGCTTCACCGCCCGCTCGCTCTCGCTGAGCTGATCCGCTGGTGGAGACACCGCAGCGGCGGCAGATCACCGAGATCACCGACCTCTCGGACCCGGCGCTGGACGACTACCTGCGCATGACGGACGTGCGGCTGCGCACCCGCGTCGAGGTGGAGCGCGGGCTGTTCATGGCCGAGAGCTACGAGGTCATCTCCCGCGCGATGGAGGCCGGGATGGTGCCGCGCTCGTTCCTGATGAGCGAGAAGTGGCTGGCGAAGTTCGCACCGCTGTACGAGCGGTTCCCTGACGTGCCCGTCTTCGTCGGCGCGGAGCCGCTGCTCGAGCAGCTCACCGGCTTCCACCTCCACCGCGGCGCGCTCGCGGCGATGCAGCGGCCGGAGCTGCCGGAGGTCGCGGAGCTGCTGGCCGGGGCGCGCACCGTCGCCGTGCTCGAGGACATCGTCGACCACACCAACGTCGGTGCCATGTTCCGCTCCGCCGCCGCGCTCGGTGTCGATGCGGTGCTGGTGAGCCCGCAGTGCGCCGACCCGCTGTACCGGCGCTCGATCCGGGTGTCGATGGGCACCGTCTTCCAGGTGCCCTGGACACGGCTGCCGACCTGGCCGCGCGAGGGCGTCGAGCTGCTGCACGGGGCCGGGTTCGACGTGCTGGCGCTCGCTCTGAGCGACGGCGCCTCGACGCTGGACGCGGTGGATCTGGGCTCCGGGCGGAAGGTCGCCTTCGTGCTCGGCGCCGAGGGCCACGGGCTGAAGCCCGCGACGCTCCGGGCGGCCGATGAGCACGTGATGATCCCGATGGCCGGGGGAGTGGACTCCCTCAACGTCGCTGCGGCGAGCGCGGTCGTGTTCTGGCAGCGGCGGGCGATGCTCGGCTGATCGTACGGCCCGAGCCAGTTATCCTCGTCGCTGTCCTGTCCCCGTCCAAGGCTCTCGCATGCGACGCACTCTGCTCCCCGCCCTCGGCGCGACCACCGCGCTGCTCGCCCTCTCCGCCTGCGGCGGCGGGGCCGACGAGTACTGCACCACCCTCACCGACGACCCCGGCATCGCCGCCGTCGTCTACGCCCCGCTGATCCCCGGTATGGACACCGTCGAGGACGCACAGGCCCGGCTCGATCTGGTCACCGCCGCGGAGGAGGACGCGCCCGAGGAGCTCGCCGAGGACCTCGCCACTTGGAAGGACTACCTCGAGACAGCGGTGCAGGACATGGAGGAGGATCCGAACGCGGTGCTCGAGCAGGGCAATTCCGCCGAGGTCTCCTCCGCGGGGGACGCGCTCTCCGAGCACTACACCAGCACCTGCATGGGCTGAGCCGGCCGCCCGGGCTGCGGCGGGTGCCTGGACGATCCGCGCGCACGGGTGTGCGACGATCCCTGGAGGCGGCGCGCGGAGCCCGCAGGCTCCTCGATGACCTCGCGCGACGTCGACCACGACAGGGAGAGGAGGAGACGTGCAACGTCGAGCCGTCGGCGCGCTGACCGCGGCCGCAGCGCTGGGCGTCGCCATCTTCTTCACCCTCTACTCGCTCATCCCCGTCACCCGCGCCGACGATCCGGCGCTCAGCAGTCTCTTCGTCGGCGTGATGATGGCATGCGTGATGGCGGTGCAGGCGTTCACCCCCGCCCTCGTGCGCCGCTTCTCGCTGCGCCTGGTCGTCGCGGTCCCG
>CAZHSL010000180.1:0-5780 GCA_964535185.1 uncultured Corynebacterium sp. | reverse complement strand
TCTTCGTCGGCTCGCTGCTGGTGCTGATCGTGCTCGTGTCGGCATTCTTCTGGCCGGTGTGGACCGGTCAGGTGCTGGATGTGGAGCAGTGGCGGTATCGCATGTGGCTGCCGTCCTGGACGTGAGCCGGAACGTGCTCGCCGGGCCGGGCGCGGCCCGCGGGGCTCACTCGGCGGCGGGGCGCGTGCTGGGTGCCAGCACGTCGGCCAGCAGCTCCCGCAGAGCGGACGCGGACTGCTCGCCCACGGTCGCCTCGCTCTCGCCCTCCTCGGGCGTGTCCATGGCGAACAGGGCGTCGCTGGTCGCGAACAGCGTGGCCTGACTGGCCTCGGTCGCGCTGACGGCGGTGAGGACGCTGAGGGCGCGGGTGTCCGCGAGACGCTCGCCGATCTCGCCCTCGGCCGCGTCGAGCTCAGCGATCGGGGCGGTCACGGACTCCCCGGGCTCCGCCCCGGCGACCTCGTGGGGATCCGGAGACGCGCTCGTCGAAGCTGGGGGCGATCTCGCTGCGCCAGCGCTCGCGGAAGGCCTCGGCGTCCTCCCCCTCCCACTCCGCGCCGTAGGCGACCAGCATCGAGACGCGGGTCCGGATCCCCTCGAGGGAGCGGGCGCGGTCGCGCATCAGCTCAGCGTGCTCGCGCAGCTGATCGGTGTCGGCTCCCAGGAATCCTGCCATCGCGTCTTCCCCCCGTGCTCCCCCACCCGTGCGGTGTGCTCCTCGGACACCGGGGTGCTCGTCGTGTGGAGGTCCCGCCGTAGATCGCGCTCCCTGCTGAGGCGATGGGGACAACTCCCCATCCCCCTACGATGGCGTCATGCCTCACGGAACGAGCCCCGCCCAGGAGAGCCTCGAGCGCGCACTGTCCACCACGACGATCCGACGGGAGCTGATGCTGCCGGAGGACCTCGCCGACCACCTGCTGGATCCCCAGGACGACGTGCTGCTGGCCCTGCCGAGCCTGCCGGGGGACCGGGGCCGGATCCTCCTGGTCACCCACCAGGAGGTGATCCTGGGCCAGTGGAACGCGGAGGGGACCGCGCCCACGCAGATCACCCGCAAGCGGACCGTACCAGCGCAGGACGTGCGCGGGGTCTCGTACCGCCCGGGCATGTACCACGACGTCGACATCGACGTGCGCGGCCGTGACCTGTCGCTCGAGCCGTGCACGGCCGAGGACGCGATCCGCTTCGCCTACGCCCTGGACGCCCTCGCCACGACCGGTCGGCTCCCCCCGCCGCTCTCCCCCGCCGAGGTGGACACCGCGCTGCACGCGACGGGCAACTACGCGCAGGACGGCCCGGTCGAGGCCCGCATGCGCTCCGCCTGGGACCGTGCCCTGATGGGGACGAGGGCCCTGTGGAACTGCGAGGAGGTCCACTCCGGGCCGGCGCTCGGCTGGCTCCACCCCGGAGAGCACACCTACCTGGTGCTGGTGGGGACCGCCGGCGTCGCCACCGACTACCTCGCCGTCACGGACCGGCGGGTCTTCCGCGGCAGCGCCCCCGGCCGACGCACCGAGGACCGGGCCCCGGCGCAGGTGCGGGAGGCGGTGTACGACTCCGGCTTCCTCAGCGACGCGGTGCGGATCGAGATGCACGAGGGCTCTCCCCTGACGCTCAAGGTCGGCATCCGCCCGCTCGAGGGTGCCGAGTTCGTCGATGCCCTGAACACCCTCGTCGCCACCGGTTCCCTCCCGCCGGAGCTGCTGCCCTTCCGCTGAACGTCCCGGAGGCCGACGGGCCGCGGGGCCCGCGCCCCTCGGCCCGGACCGGCACGCCGCGCGCGACGCCCGGCGACACGGCGCGTCCGCAGCTGCGCAGGGCCGTTATTCTTGCCACATGGACCCGGATTCCTCAGCGCTGCGAGATCTCGCCCGCGACCTCGGCGTCAGCACCCGGTACTGGGGCTGGGACGGCGTGCTCAAGGACGTCGCCGACGACACCCTGCACGCGGTCCTCGCAGCGCTCGGCGCGCCGGTGGATTCCGACGACGACATCGCGGCCGTGCGGCGCGAGCGCGAGCGCGCCCCCTGGGCCCGTGCCCTGCCGCCGGTGACCGTGCTGCGCGAGGACGCCGCGACGACGGTGCCCGTCCACGTCGACCACGGCACGGCCGTGCAGGCGCATCTGCTGCTCGAGGACGGCGGTCGACGCGATCTCACGCAGACCGAGGACCACACCCCGCCCTTCGACCTGGACGGCACGCTGCGCGGCAGGGCCCGCTTCCACCTGCCCGCCGGGCTGCCCCTGGGATGGCACCGCCTGGTCGCCGAGACCTCCGGCGGCCCGGCCGAGGCGGACGTGGTGGTGACCCCGGCCCGGCTCACCGTCCACGAGGAGTACGCCGCGACGCGGGCCTTCGGACTCCAGGCGCAGCTGTACTCGGTGCGCTCCCCGCGCTCCTGGGGCCTCGGCGACCTCGCCGACATGCGCGACCTCGCCGCGATCGGTGCAGCCCGGCACGGAGCGGACTTCCTCCTGGTCAACCCGCTGCACGCCTCCTACCCCGCCCCACCGGTCGAGCCCTCCCCCTACCTGCCGGTCACGCGCCGCTTCACCAGCGCGCTGTACCTGCGCATCGAGGACGTGCCCGAGTACCGCGACCTCACCGACTTCGCCCGGCAGCGCGTGGGGCTGCTGCGCGAGCAGGTGGCCGGCTGGAACGACCGCGCGGACCGCCTGGAGCGCGACGAGGTGCTGGCCGTGAAGCTGCAGGCCCTCGAGGAGCTGTTCGCGGTGCCGCTGAGCGCGGGGCGCAGGGCGCTGCTGGACGCCTACCGCGCCCGCGAGGGGCAGGGCCTGGAGGACTTCGCGCTGTGGTCGGCGATCGCCGAGACCGTCCGCGGCACGGCCGACGAGGCGTGCCTGCAGGACCTCGATGCGAGCACGCTCGAGCAGGCGCGCCGCGAGCTCGCCGACCGGATCGACTTCCACGTCTGGACGCAGTGGCTGCTGGACGAGCAGCTCGGCGCCGCTCAGAGCGCGGCGCGCGAGGCGGGGATGCGGATCGGGATCATGCACGACCTCGCCGTCGGTGTGGAGCAGGTCGGCGCGGACTCCTGGCGGCTGCGGGAGGTGCTCGCGGATGGTGCCGCCGTGGGTGCCCCGGCCGACCAGTACAACCAGCAGGGCCAGAATTGGCACCAGCCGCCCTGGCATCCCGAGCGTCTGCGGGAGGCCTCCTACCGGCCGTGGCGGGACATGCTGCGCACGCTGATGCGCCACGCCGGTGCGCTGCGGATCGATCACGTGCTGGGCCTGTTCCGGCTGTGGTGGATCCCGGAGGGCCACGAGGCGGCCGACGGCGCCTACGTCGCCTACGACCACGAGGCGATGATCGGCATCCTCGTCCTGGAGGCGCAGCGCTCGGGCACGCTGGTGGTCGGCGAGGACCTCGGCACCTTCGAGCCGTGGGTGCGTGACCATCTCGTGGACCGCGGCGTACTGGGCACCTCGATCCTGTGGTTCGAGTACGACGGCGAGGGTCGCCCGCTGCCGGCCGAGGACTACCGCACCCTGTGCATGTCCTCGGTGAACACGCACGACCTGCCGCCCACGGCCGGCTACCTGGCCGGCGACCACGTGGCCCTGCGCCACCGGCTGGGGCTGCTGGAGCGGGACCTGGACGAGGAGCTCGCCGCCGATGCCGCAGGGCGCGAGCAGGTGCTCGACGTGCTGCGCACCGAGGGGCTGCTCGAGGACGGCGCCGATCTCGAGCAGACCGTGATCGCCCTGCACCGCCATCTGGCGCGCACGCCGTCGATGCTGCTGGCCGTCTCGCTGGTGGACTGCGTGGGCGAGCGGCGGATCCAGAACCAGCCGGGCACCGACGAGGAGTACCCCAACTGGCGGATCCCGCTCGCGGACGCGGACGGCGCGGTGTTCACGGTGGACGATCTCGCGACCGACGAGCGCACGGCGCGACTGCTCACCGCCGTGCGCGAGGGGCTGGGCCGGGGCTGACCCCGCGCGGGCCGCGCCCCGGGGCGCCCCTCAGCACCGCAGCTCAGCCCGCGACGACCTGCTCCCACTCGGACCGCCGGTCGAGGAACGCACGGGCCGCGGCCTGGGCGCCCTCGAGGCTGTGGTGGGCGCCCCAGCCGCACTGGACCTCGTTGGCCGCCGGCACCTCGCCGGCCGCGAGCAGGTCGCGCAGCGTGGCCTCCAGGACGGGGGCGAAGCCCTCGACGGAGTGGTCGCCCACGAGCAGCACGTAGAAGCCGGTGCGGCAGCCCATCGGCGAGACGTCCAGGACGTCGCCGGAGTGGTTGCGCATGTGCTCGGCCATCATGTGCTCGAGCGAGTGGACGGTCTCGGACTCGAGGTGCGCGGTGTTGGGCTGGGTGAAGCGCACGTCGAGCTTCGTGAGCACGTCGCCGCCGGGCAGCTCCTTGCGATCGGCGATGCGCAGGTAGGGCGCGGCGACGGTGCGGTGGTCGAGGTTGAAGCTCTCGACGTTCATGCGGGGCTGGTCGGTCATCGGTGATGCTCCTTCGGGCTGGGGTCCAGGGGTGGGATGGGGCTCAGCGGCTCGAGCGCGCGGTGCGCCCGCGGACGACGCCGACGAACTCCTGGTGCAGCGGGTCGTCCGCCGCACGCGGCCAGGCGAGGGCGATGCGGGTGGGCGGCGCCTCGCGCAGCGGTCGGGAGACGGCGTCCTTGCGGTGATGCAGCCGCGCCAGGGACAGCGGCACGCGGGTGAAGCCGACTCCGGCGGCCGCGACGGCGATCCGCTCGGCGGCGTCATCGGCGTGGGCGGCGGGGATCTCGGTCTCCCCCTCGAGGTCCTCCGGGCCGACCTCGTCGAGCAGGCTGAGCACGTTCTCGGTGCCCACCACGATCGCGGCCCGCTCCTCCCACAGCGGCACCAGGTGCAGGGCCTCGTCCGTGAGCGGCAGGCGCACGAAGCACATGTCCACCTCCCCGGTCTCGAGCACCGCGTGCTGTCGCGAGAGGGCGACGGGGACCAGCTCGAGCCATGCCTGGCGCCGCCCTGACTTCCAGCGCCGCAGGAAGCGATCGGGCTCGACACCGGGGACGAAGCCGATGCGCAGGGTGGTGGGGTGCATGCCCCCAGCCTACGACCTGCGCGGGCCCTGCCCCTGCGCCCCGTCCGGCCCGCGCGAGGTCGTCCAGCAGGTCGCCGGCCGGGCGCGTCCCGACCGGCAGGTCGGTGCCACAGCCTCCGGGAACGGTGCGCGGAGCTGGTCGCCCACGCGCTCACGCGGATGTGACGGTAGTCTCACCGCATGATGAGCATGCCGCCGGGATCCCCTCCACCACAGCCCCCTGTCGTTCCGCCGGACGATGACGACGTCCGCGACGCGGGACGTCGCTCCGACGAGGTCGACGCGGATGCCGCCGCCGCGGAGGCGCTCGGCTACGCCGACCCCGAGGACGCCCCGATCGCCACCGACGACGAACCGGAGGCCGAGGATCCGGTGGACGGCGGCTCCTCGCAGGCGGATGAGGACGCCTCGGGGACCGATGACGGCTCCTCGCAGGCACCGGATCTCGACGGCCCCGCGCTGAAGGATGCCGAGCTGAAGAAGGCGGGGGAGGCGGAGCACCCCCGGCCCACCACGCATCCGGAGGCGAACCCGTACCTCCGCCCCTCCTGAGCGCGGACGCGCGCGCCGCGAGGACGCTGCGGGTCGAGCCCGCCGCGGACGCAGAACCGCCCTCCCGGATCTTCTCGGGAGGGCGGTTCCTGGTCTCTGACCTGCGGTGGAGCTAGGGGGATTCGAACCCCCGACCTTCTCATTGCGAACGAGACGCGC